>CAYZND010000273.1:0-5118 GCA_964479495.1 uncultured Mesoterricola sp. | reverse complement strand
CACCTGCGACAGTGCAGGGGTGCTGGGGCCGGGCGTGGGGATCGCCGCCAGCTGGGCGGCCATGGAAGCCCTGAAGATCCTCACCGGCAGCGGCAAGCCCCAGCGCGAGCTGGCCCGCTTCGACTTCTGGCACAACGAGCGCCAGTTCATCCAGCCGCCCAAGACCCGGTGCCTCTACTGCAGCCAGGGCTTGACCGAGTTCCTGGACGCCCGCTGGTCCCTCAAGGCCTCGCCCCTCTGCGGCCTGGAGGGCGTGCAGATCCGCGTGAACCCGCCCGGCCAGCTGGACCTCGAGATGCTGCGCGGCCGCCTGGAGCAGCGCACGGGCACTCCCTGGAAGCTTAGCTCGACGACGCTGGCCGGTCGGGAGGGGGACCTGGAGGTCATCCTCTTCAAGGACGGCCGCGCGCTCATGCATGGCCCCATCACGCCCGAGCGGGCCCGGAGCTGGTACACGGAGGTCATCGGTTGCTGAGCAGCACACCCTTCGATCGAAGTGTTTCCGAGCTGCCTGGGGTTCCCGCCACCGCCATAGTCGATGTCTGCATCAAACGGATCGACTGGGGATCGTTGTTGCTGCCGTTGTTCGTATTGGGATGCAACATCTACTTTTGGAGAGGTGAATCGAAGCCCCCGAGCGATCGTTTGTTCAATCAGGCTTTTGGCGTTGCTGCATTCCTGTACGTCTTGTACCGATCTCGGGGGGCTTGGAGTGATGTGATTCACGGCTTCCAATTCGGCAGCCATCGATTGCTATTGAAAACCCGTTTGAGGGTTGAGGTGCAAGGGGAGGGAAGAGCCGTTTGGAAGGACTCCTCTGGAAGCGATATTGCAATGTCCAACGAGGAAGCTTGGAAGACCTGGCTTTGGGTGCTGCGCAATCAAGGGTTCCCAGTTGCAAACTCGAGGTCGAGGATCTGGCTTTTTGGAGTATCTCAAACTTCGATGAATGACCTGATGCCGCGCCGATATCCCTGGCTCAGTCCTAGGAATCGGCCAGATGCTTCGGGACCGGTTCCCGACCGACCCTCCGCACGCAATCGGATCGTCCTTGTGATTGGGGGGGGACTGTCATTTGGGCTTGTGCTGCTGCCATGGCTACTGATCCTGCCTCTCGGTTTCAACACCTCGTACCTTCCAGGGATGCTGATGGTCTCCGTGCTGGGAATCCTCGGCATCCACGGTGTGATCGAAATATGGAGGGTGGTGCGTTCGCCACGGTTGGAACGAACCATATGGAAACAGAGGAATCATGCTTGGACGCTCCTCAGCGCAGGAAGTGATCACGTCGATTGGTCGCCGGACGATGCTTGGACGCAACTCCCGCCATGGGCGTTTCGGCTATTTCAACGGTACGATCTGCTCGGGATTTCTCCTGAGATGGGAGTCACCGCAGAGCCTTGGATGCTCCTGATGGATGACCTGCGGCATCAACAAGCAAAGGATCGACCGTGCCCCTGACGCTTCTCCTCGCCTCCCGCAACGCCCACAAACTGCAGGAGTTCCATGAGCTCCTGCCGGAGGTCACGTTCGTTCCGTGGCCCGACCACGCGCCCGAGATCCCCGAGGACGGCGCCTTCTTCCAGGACAACGCCCTCCAGAAGGCCACCTTTGCCTGGGAGTGGTGGCGCGACCAAGGCGCCCAGGCCGTGGATGGCGTGCTGGCGGATGACTCCGGCCTCTGCGTGGACGCCCTCTGGGGCGGTCCTGGCGTGCTCAGTGCCCGGTTCGCCAAGGAGCTGCCCCGGGATGCCAAGAATCGCAAGCTGCTGGCCATGCTTCCCCAGGGCTCGGTCCGCACGGCCCGGTTCGTGTGCGTGCTGGCCCTGGCCCCGATGGCCGGCGAATCCTTCACCGTGGGCGGCTCCGTGGAGGGCACGCTCGCGTTCGAGCCGCGGGGACTGGGAGGGTTCGGCTACGATCCGCTCTTCATCCCGGAGGGTTTCGAGCAGACCTTCGGCGAGCTGCCTTCGGAGGTGAAGCACGCCTTCAGCCACCGGGGCCGCGCGGTGGAAGCGCTGGCGGCGCGCCTCGGGATCCGCTGAGGAACCAGGGGGCCCCGGCAGGCATCCCAGAGGTGCCCGGAGGAAGCACCTTCGGCACCCCTGGAGTTTCCATGTCTCACGATCTGTTCGCTCCGGTCCCCCTGGGACCGATGACCCTTCGCAACCGCCTGGTGATGGCCCCCATGACCCGGGCCCGGGCCCTGGGCAACGTGCCCAACGCCCTCATGGCGACCTACTATGGCCAGCGGGCCACCGCCGGCCTCATCATCACGGAAGGGGTCTCCCCATCCCCCAACGGGCTGGGCTACCTCAACATCCCGGGGATCTTCTCGGAAGCCCAGGTGGCGGGCTGGCGCGCGGTGACCCAGGCCGTGCACGAACAGGGCGGCCGAATCTTCGTGCAGCTCATGCACACGGGCCGAATCGGCCATCCCGACAACCTGCCGGCGGGAGCCGAGGTGCTGGCCCCTTCCGCCGTGGCGGCGGCGGGCGAGATGTTCACGCTCGCCGGTCCGAAACCGCACCCCGTGCCCCGGGCCATGACGGAAGCGGACATCGCGCAGGCCATCCAGGAGTTCGTCCAGGCGGCCCGGAATGCCCGCACGGCGGGCTTCGACGGCGTGGAGCTCCATGCGGCCAACGGCTACCTGCTGGACCAGTTCCTGAACCCCCGCTCCAACCAGCGCCAGGACGCCTGGGGCGGCGACAGCGCCCGGCGGAGCCGCTTCGTGCTGGACGTGGCCCGGGCGGTCTCCCAGGCCATCGGCGCGGATCGGGTAGGTATCCGCCTGTCCCCGTACGGAGCGTTCAACGACCTGGCAGCCTTCGAGGGCATCGACGAGGCCTACCTGGCCTTGGTCCAGGAGCTTGGCGCCCTGGGACTCGTCTATATCCACGTGGTGGACCACAGCGCCATGGGCGCCCCGCCCGTGCCCCAGTCCCTCAAGGACGCGCTCCGGAAGGCCTTCTCGGGCACTTTCATCCTCAGCGGCGGCTACGACCGGGACCGGGCGGAAGCCGATCTGGCGGCGGGGAGGGGGGACCTGGTGGCCTTCGGGCGGCCCTTCCTGTCCAACCCGGATCTGCCGGCGCGGCTTCAGCGGCGGGCTTCCCTGAGCGAACCGGATCCTGCGACCTTCTACACTCCCGGCGAGAAGGGCTACACGGACTATCCCGCCCTGGCCTGAGGCCGCCGGACCGTTCATTCCGAAACCCCGTGAACCAAGGGACTGGCGCAGTCATGGGCCAGTCCCTTGGTCTGGGTGCCCCCGGGCTCAGCCTTCGGAGGGCGGTTCCGGGCTCGGCTCGGACGCGGCCCGCAGAGAGGGCAAGGGAGCGCCTTCGGCCGGAAGCCCCTTCTCCCGCAGGGCCACCGCGTGCTGGAAGGCGGCGAGGACCGCGGAGCGCACCCGCTGGTAGCTGGTCTCCGTGACCTTGGTGCCGAAGGTGACCGTGGCCACGATGTACCAGCTCTCGCCGTTGGGCAGGAGCTGGGGCGCCGAGATCTGGATCTGGGGCGGCATGATGGCGCTGGAGCTCTCCTCCCGCAGGTTGGTGCAGATGACGTCGCACCAGGCCTGCAGCCTTGGCGTGAGGGCGGTGCCCTCCTCCGCATCCTTCACGGTGATGCGCCCGTAGAGGGTGAAGAAGAGCCGCAGCTGGGGCGGGTCCAGGGTGGCGTTCGCGAAGCCCGCCATGGCGGCGATCTGCTGGAAGTCGCGCTGGAGGGCCAGAAGCTTGGGGCTGGGCTAGAGGGGCTGTCGAGCGGGCATGGTGCGAGCAGTATCGCGCCGATTTGAGGGGCAAGGGAGTACCGTGTTGCCAGGAGGTGTCCGATGGCCCTCGGGTCTGGCAGGATCGAGCAGCTGGCGGGGCGGATGAAGGCGCAGGGAATCAGCGCTTTCCTGGCCTCGTCCCCCATCACCATGGGCTACCTGCATGGGTTCTTCGAGGAGGGCGGCGAGCGCCTCCTGCTGCTGGCCGTGCACGCGGACGGCCGCGTGCGGATGACCTGCCCCGGCCTCACGGAGACCCAGGCGCGCCGCTGCGGGCTCCAGGAGGTCCGGTCTTGGCGGGACGGCGAGGATCCCTTTGCGCTCGTGCGCGAGCTGGCCTCGGACTGGGGGCTCGAGCCGGGGCGCCTCGCCGTGGACGATGACCTCGCCGCCGCGCGGCTGCTGGAGCTTCAGCGGCTGCTGCCGCGGGCCTCCTTCGAGGCCGGTCAGGCGCTCCTGGCCTCCTTGATGCGGGTGAAGGGCGATGCAGAGCTCGAGCTGCTCCGGGAGGCCGGACGGATCGCCGACGGAGCCTTCCAGGACGTCCTCGGCCGCATTCATGCCGGTCAGCGGGAGGACGAGGTGACGGGCATGATCCTGGAGACCATGCGCCGGCTGGGCGGTGTGCCCGCCTTCTGCATCGCCGCCACGGGGGCCAACAGCGCCGAGCCCCACCACCACAGCGACGGGACCCGGCTGCGCGAGGGGGATGCCCTGATCCTGGACTTCGGCTGCAGCGTCTCCGGCTACCTGAGCGACATCACGCGCACCGTAGCCGTGGGCCGCGCCAGCGCAGAGCTGCGGCAGGTCTACGGGATCGTGCTGGAGGCCCACCGAGCAGGGCGAGCCGCCATCGGGGAAGGGGTCCCCTGCCAGGCCATCGACCGGGCGGCCCGGCGGGTCATCACGGAGGCGGGCTACGGCCCGCAGTTCATGCACCGCACGGGGCATGGCATCGGGATGAGGGGGCACGAGGAGCCCTACCTCATCGAGGGCAACGCGCAGCCCCTGGAGCCCGGCCACTGCTTCAGTGTGGAGCCTGGCATCTACCTGCCCGGCCGCTTCGGCGTGCGCATCGAGAACTGCGTGGTCTGCACCGCGGATGGGCATGCCAGCCTCAACGAGGAACCCCCGGATCAAGTGCTGGAAGTGGGGTGATCCGGGTTGCCCCCGGAGGCGGGCCGTGAAACCCTGGACCTTCACACCGCCCCGGAAGCCGGGAAGCAGGTGCGGCAAGGGCCCTTCGGCCCGACCCCATTCCTGCGCTGCCCCGCAACGGTGAGCACCCCGGCCCTGCCGGGAGACCAGGCCCGAGCCACGGAGGCGCCGCTTCCGGA
>CAYZND010000272.1:0-5143 GCA_964479495.1 uncultured Mesoterricola sp. | reverse complement strand
GCTCCGGCGGGCCATCCGGGAGAGTCGCCGGATCCTCATTCGCTATGTGGACCGCAAGGAGGCTCCCAGCGAACGTGTGATCCGGCCCCTGGGGCTGGCCTTCTGGGGCGACCGGTGGGCCCTGGTGGCCTGGTGCGAGCTGCGGCGCGGGTTCCGGAACTTCCGGACCGATCGCATCAAGGACTTGGTGGTGCTGGAAGAGCGCTTTGTCGCAGGCCCGGGAGAAAGCTTGGAGGACTATCTGGAGGAGATGAGGGCGGAAATGGCGGCCGGCAGCTTCTCCTGACAGGACGCTGTCAGGAGCCCCCTGCCATCCTGGGCCCAGGAGGGATTGGCCATGGTTCGCATGACGTGTGAGGCCTTTGCGCGTGCCCGGTCCTACCTGATGGAACAGGCCCGGCCCCTGGAGCGGGAGTTGTTCCGGGTGCATTTCGAGGCGGCCCTGCCCGGTGCCGCCCTCAAGGCCCTTGAGGCCTACCGGAACGATGACGGAGGATTCGGCGGGGGGCTGGAACCGGACTATCGCGCCCAGGACTCCTCCGTCCTGGCGACATGCATCGCGCTGGGGCGAATGGAAGAGCTCGGGATCCCAGGGGAACACCCCTTCGTCAGGGGGGGACTCGACTTCCTCCTGAAGGCCTACGACGCCTCCGCTCAGCGGTGGCCCATTGTTCCTTCCACCGGTGAGGTCGAGCCCCACGCACCCTGGTGGAACCTTGCCGGCCTGGAGGAGACCTTCGCGGGCTTCCGCATCACCCCCATGGCGGAGGTGCTGGCATGCCTGTGGCGTTTCGGACGGACCGATGAGCGCCGACTGGCGCGATCCCTTTCAACGGTCCTGCTCGAGCGGATGAAGACCGCCGCGGAGCTTGGCCCCAGCGAGTTTGAATGCCTGATCCACCTCTGGAGGTCGCCGCTGGATGACGCAGGCTTGCGAACGTTCCTCGCAGACTTCCTGCGGAAGCGGCTTCCGCAAGCCGTGGAGCGGGACCCTGCGAAGTGGTCCTCGTACGGGCTCACGCCCCTCTGGGCCGTTCCCGATCCCCAAAGCCCCGGGAGCAGAGAGCTGAAGGAGCTGCTCGATTTGGCCCTCCACCACGAGCTTCGGGCCCAAGCGGAAGACGGCGCCTGGGAACCCTTCTGGGAATGGGGAGGCGCATTCCCGGAACACTGGCCAGCCGCACGCCAGGAGTGGCGTGGCTGGCTCACGCTGCGCAACCTGAAGACCCTGCGGGCCTATGACCGCTTGCCTGCAGCTTGTTGATCATCACTGTTCTCTAGGAGGAACCATGTTCCGACGACTCGACGACTTCCTGACGTGCTGGAAGGAGGAATCCGCCAAGACCCTGGAGGTGTTCCAGGCCATTCCCGATGAAGCGATGAAGACGGCGGTCACTCCTGAACACCGCGACCTGCTGCGCCTGGGCTGGCACCTCGTGGAGAGCCTCATCGAGATGCCCGGTCATCTGGGGCTTTCCATCGACGGCGCCCAGCTCATCCAGGACGGCTGCATCGTGGCGCCGCCCGCCACCCTGAAGGACGTCTCCGCAGCCTATGCCAAGGCCTCGGCCTCGCTGGTGCAGGGTCTGGCCGCCTGGAAGGATGCGGACCTGGAGACCGAAGATCAGATGTACGGCGAGACCTGGAAACGGGGCTTCACGCTGTTCGTGCTCGTGACCCATCAGACCCACCACCGTGCCCAGATGACGGTGCTGATGCGGCAGGCCGGCCTGAAAGTGCCGGGCATCTATGGTCCCGCAAAGGAAGGCTGGGCCGCCTACGGGATGAACGTACCTGCGGTGTGAGCCGAGGGGCCGTGGGAAGATGACGGCAGGAGGCCCGCATGATCCGCGTCTGCATCGCAGGAGCCACAGGTTGGACCGGCAGCGCCCTGGTGACAGCCATCCGGAGATCGGAACGGTTCCGGGTTTCCGGCGCCGTGGCCCGGAAGACCGTCGGCCAGGATCTAGGTACGGCCCTGGGCAAGGAGCCCTTCGGCATCATGGTGTCCACCACGGTGGAGGAGGCGCTGCGGGCGGGTTCGGATGTATTCATCGACTACTCCCATCCGGGCGCCGTGAAGGACAACGCCCTCACGGCGCTCCGGATGGGGGTGCCGGTCGTGATCGGGACCTCCGGCTTGACCATCGAGGATTTCCGGGAGATCGAGTCGGCGGCCCTCGACGCTCGTTTGGGTGTGATCGCCGCAGGCAACTTCTCCATTACGGCCGCCCTCGCCAAGCACTGTGCCCTGCTGGCGGCCCGCTACCTGCCCCATCGAGAGATCCTGGATTATGCCCAGGCGGACAAGCCCGACGTCCCCAGTGGCACCACTCGCGAACTGGCCGAGAGCCTCGCGCGGGTTCGTCCCAACGAACTGCTGAAACCCATCGAGGGGTTGATCGGACCAAAGGAAGCGCGGGGCGTGTCCATCGAAGGCACGCCTGTCCATTCCCTGAGGCTTCCCGGGTACACGCTTGCCTTCGAGACCCTCTTCGGCCTCCCCGATGAGCGCCTGACCATCCGCCACGACGCGGGAACCAGTGCGGATCCCTATGTGGCGGGGACATTGCTTGCCGCCGAGCGGGTGCTGGGCTTGAAAGGGCTCGTGCGCGGTCTCGACACGCTGCTGTTCAGCCCTGAGGGGGAGGCACGGAAACCCGCTTGACGCCTCGGAGCGATGCGGCGGATCCTGGACCGTCCATGCCACGGGCCAGTGTTGATCGGATCGGAGGACCCATGCGGAAGATCTTGGCGTGCTGCTGTTTGATTGCGGTCTCCGGGTGGGCTTCCGATCTCTCGTCCCTCAGCGACAAGGAAGTGGGCAGGGGCTTGAAGGAGGCTCTGGTGCAGGGCGTCGGGAAGGCGGTAGGACAGCTCTCCGTGGCGGACGGCTTCCTGGGCAATCCCAAGGTCAAGATCCCCTTGCCTCCTTCCATCGCCAAGGCCGAGAAGCTCCTTCGCGACTTCGGCATGGGCGACTATGCCGATCAGCTAGTGACCACGATGAATCGCGCCGCCGAGTCCGCGGTGACGGAAGCCAAGCCCATCCTGCTGGAGGGGGTGAAGCAGATGACCTTGGCCGATGCCAAGGGGATCCTCACGGGCCCGGAGGACAGCGCCACCCAGTATTTCCGCAAGACGAGCGGCGAAGCGATCGTCCAGAAGTTCCTGCCCAAGGTGAAGGCCGCCACGGCCCGGGTGAAGCTGGCAGAGCACTACAACCGCCTGGCTCGTCCCGCCGCCCAGTTCGGCCTGATCGACAAGAAGGAGGCGGATCTGGATCAGTACGTCACCCAGAAGGCCGTGGACGGCCTCTTCCTGGTGATCGCGGAGCAGGAGAAGGCCATCCGTGCGGATCCGGTGGGGCAGGCCAGCAAGCTCCTGAAGAAGGTCTTCGGTGCGCTCAGGTCCTGAGCGCAGGATGAGCCTGGACCTCAGCAACGAACAGCTCTTCGAGACCTACGCCAGACCCGGGATGGTCGGACTGGTCGGTGGGAGTGCTCTCGTCGACCGGACCATCCGCAAGGTCCAGCGCCGCCTCTCGCCGGTGGGAGCCAAGAGCCTCTGGTCCCACGCCTTCCTGGTCAGCGGGCGCCGCATGGATGGGCAGCATTGGATCCTGGAATCGGACTTGGAGATCCATCGCAAGCAGATCCGGCTTGGGGTGCAGGAGAACCGGGCCCGCAAGTACTTCGATCCGGCCGTCTATCCCAACGTGGCCCTGCTGGATTTCGAGCTGTCCGAGGAGGGCACCCGTGCCGTGCTTTCAGCGGCCCTGGATCTCCTGGCGGGTCTGTCCCGCTATTCCTTGCGGGAGCTCGTGGGGACCATGCTGGCGATCCACAAACCGTCCCTGCGCACCCGTGAGAACCTCCTGGCTCGCGAGGGTGCGCTCTACTGCTCCGCCTTGGTTCAGCATTGCTACCTGGCCGCGGGTCTCGAACTGTGCCCCGGGGTCGTCACGAAGAACACGACCCCCCAGGACCTCGCGGATTCACCGCTTCCCCATCGGATCCACCCGATCGTGCGGGAAGGCTGAAGCCGGGCATGCAAAGGGCCCCGATCACCGGGGCCCTTGCACGGATGCCGCTGCTGCGTGTCTACTTGACGCGCTCCATGTACGTGCGGTCGACGGTGTTCACGCGCACCTTTTCGCCGCTTTCGATGTAGGGGGGCACGTTCACGGTGATGCCGTTTTCCAGCTTGGCGGGCTTGTAGGAGCCTGTGGCATTGGCGTTCTTCATCACGGGTTCCGTGTCCAGGATTTCCAACACCACGCTGGGGGGCAGGGTCACAGAGAGGGCGGTGCTCTCGTAGAACTCCACTTCCACTTCCATGTTCGGGTGCAGGAAGACCAGATCATCGCCCAGGATGTCCTTGGCCAGTTCGGTCTGCTCGTAGGTCTCGTTGTTCATGAACACGAGGTTGTCGCCATCCTCGTAGAGAAACTCCATCTTGTGCTGCTCGAGGCTCGCCTTGTCGATCTTGTCCGAAGAGCCAAAGCGGTTCTCGCGGTTGATGCCGTCCTTCAGCCGCTTCATCTTGGTGACGATGCGGGCGGGCAGATTGCCGGGCGTCTGATGCTCGACGCTGATGACCCGGCACAGTTCGCCTTCGAAGTTGATGATCATCCCGACGCGAACCTGGGTGGCATTGATGTAAGGCATGCGGACCTCATCAAATCGAAAGCCCCCGGGGTGTGAGGGGGCTTGGAGTGGTGGGCGTACCTGGATTCGAACCAGGGACTTCTACCGTGTGAAGATAGCACTCTACCGCTGAGTTATACGCCCAAGGCTCACCAGAATACCTGATCAGGGGAAAAAGTCTAGTGCGATGCCTCGAAGGAGCACCCGGGAAGGGTTCTCCCAGGGCGGAGGCCGCGGATAATGGCTTCAGGAGGTCCGGCATGATCCGTCCATTCCTGGGCATGGCCCCCCGTTTCGGGAACCGCATCTTCATTGCGCCCGACGCCACCGTCATCGGGGATGTGGCCCTCGGCGACGACGTCTCCATCTGGTTCGGCAGCGTGGTACGGGGCGACGTCAACTGGATCCGCGTCGGCGCGCGCACCAACATCCAGGACAAGTGCTGCCTCCATGTCACCAAGGGGAAGCATCCCCTGCTGCTGTCTCTTATACAC
>CAYZND010000271.1:0-5148 GCA_964479495.1 uncultured Mesoterricola sp. | reverse complement strand
TCAGGTCGCCCACCGTGCAGCCGGCGTTGACGGACCCGGCGGCATTGGTGTGCAGGACGGCCTTCACGCCCAGGCGGCCGTAAAGGCGCATGGGCGCCGTGACCAGGGCCATGGGGTTGCCTTCGTAGAAGTGGAAGCGGCCCGCCTGGAGCACCACCTTCCGCCCTTCCAGTTCGCAGAAGAGGATCTTCCCGCTGTGGCCCAGCACCGTCTGGCTCGGAAAGCCCGGCAGGTCCGTGAAGGGGAGGGAGACGCCGGCCATGGCTTCCGGGCAGTGGGCCAGCTGGCCCAGGCCGGAGCCCAGCACGATGGCGAGCTCGGGCACGAAGGGCGCGCGGGCGCGGAGAATCTCAAAAGCGGGTTGCAGATCCATGGGCATACCTCGTCTGATCGACTTCCCAGGATAGCGGCAACCCTCCGCCGCGGCTCACTTCTGAGGCGTGCCGATCAACTGGTTCAGGGCCACCAGCTCTTCCGGAATCTCTTCGGTGTCGTTCAGCACCGGCAGGGGATTCTGCGCATCCCCGCTCAGGCGGTACTCGAAGTGCAGGTGCGGTCCCGTGGTTCGGCCGGTCATGCCCACTTCGGCAATCTTCTGGCCCCGGTGCACGATGTCGCCCACCTGGACGAAATTGGCCCGATGGTGCGCGTAGCGGGTCTCGACGCCGTTCCCGTGGTCGATGACGACCAGGTTCCCGTAGCCCGATTCCTTTCGGGAGACAATCACCCGGCCTTCCTCAGCGGCGTAGACATCCGAGCCGATGGGGGCGGTCAGGTCGATGCCCTTGTGGCTACCCTGGTAGCGGACCCGGATCTTCCGCTTCTTGTTGGCCTTGACCACGCGGACGGTCTTGGTGCGCATCCGGGGTCCCCAGGCGGAGCTGATGCTGCGGGTCTCCACGGGCCAGAGCAGGTCCAGCTGGGTGGGATCCACGGGCTCGAAGCCGAGGGTCGAGGCGAGCTGGGATTCGTATTCGAGGCCCGAGGCCGGGGGGAAAACCGGAGCGAGGTCCTCGGCGGGCAGCGGCGAGACGGTGCGGGCGCTGGAGCGGGCCGACAGGGGCTTGCTGCCCACGGAGGTGGGGATCAGGCGCTCCAGGTGCACGAGCACCGCCGGACCGTTGGCAGGAATGGTCGGAATCGGCGTCACCGGGATCGTGGGGACGACCGTCGCGGGATCCACCGGAACGGCTTCCGACTCCAGCTTGGCCGCGACGGACACCGCCGGCTTGCCCTTCACCTTGAGAACCGTCCCCACGGAGAGCTTGGAGAGGTTCACGTTCGGGTTGAGGTCGGCCAGCTCCGCCAGGGAGAGCTTGTTGTCCCGGGCGATCTTGGCGGCCGTCTCCCCCCGCCGCACCTTGTGGATGTTACTGGCCGTCCGTACCACCTTCTTGGCAGGCTTGGCAGGCCGGGCCCCCTGGAGCTCTCCAGGTATTCCGATCAGGGCGAGGGAAAGCAGGATGGGGGTGAGTCGCACGGGATCTCCTCGGTTGAGGCAGGTGGGCTTTCGGGCTGTAAAAAGCCTCCTTGGGGCAGACCCCATGGCAGACGGAAGAGAGGTTGATGCTACCGAACCTTGAGAAAAAGATCAAAGATTTGCGGTTTTTTCTGCAACCCCGAAAGGGGCCAAGAATTGAACCTAGGGCAGAAAGTGGCTTGCGATCTCCGTACCGAAATCCTCCCGGCTCAGCTTTTCCACCAGGACCTTCGCGCCTTCCTCCGGATCCGGTTCCGCCGGAATGCCCAGGGCCCAGCCCTCGCTCCCCTTGTCCTGCTTCGTGGAGTGGATCCGCAACCCCCGCAGGGTGCCATCCTCCAGGAGGACCACCTCGAGTACCAGCCCCAGGCCGCTGACTCCCCTGACGTTGAAGGAGCCGTGGGTGGCGAAGTTCCCTAGGCTGTAGGCGATGAGCCGTCCCTTGTAGACCTCCATGCCCCGGGGGACATGGGGGCCATGGCCGATCACCAGGTCCGCGCCCGCATCGATGACCCCATGGGCGAAGGCATGGACATCCCCCCGGTCCGCCCCCAGGAAGAGCTCCTTGGCCTTGGGCACATGGAGGGCCTTCTCCCCCTCGGCCCCGGCGTGCATGGACACGACCACCAGGGCGCAGCCTTCGGTCTCCTTCAGGGCCTGGATCCTGGCGGCCACCTCGTCGACGTTCAGCGGGAAGCAGTCCATGTGAGGGGCGGTGGCCACGAAGCCCACCTTCACCCCCTGGGCCGTGGTCACCACGGCCGTGGGCTGGGCCAGGCTGCCCGCATGGGCCAAGCCGGCCTCGTCCATGGCCCGGAGGGTGGCCGCGCGCCCGGGCTGTCCGGCATCCATGGCGTGGTTGTTGGCCACGTTGAGGATGTTGAAGCCCGCTTCCTTATAGATGGAGAGGCTCTCCGGGGGCATCAGGAAGCGGTAGGAGTTGGCGCCCAGGGCCCGGACGGAGCTCAGGTCCGAGGCCACCGCGCCTTCGAAGTTGCCGAAGACGAGGTCCGCACCGGCCCAGAGCGGCTTCACCCGCTCGAAGACCCGCCGGCCTTCCTCGGGCGGCAGGGCAGCGCGCGAGGGGTAGATGGAGCCCACCATGGTGTCGCCCACGGCCGCCACGGTCACCGTCCGGAGACCGGCCTCCTGGGCCAGGGCCGGAAGGGTCAGGAACAATCCCGCGAGCAGGGCGATGGGTCGAAAGCGGTTCATAACGTCCTCCCGATCCCGCCTGGAGTGAGCCTAGGGGTTGTGCTCCGGCTTCAGGCTTCCGGGCAGCAGCTGCTCGAGGAGCTGGGGTGCTTCGCCTGCCGGGAAGGCCAGCCGCCGCGCGGAAACGAGCCGCTTGGCGTAGTAGGTGCTGTCCAGCTCGCCGATCTTGACGCAGCGGGTCTTGGGCCCCCCGCCGGACCCCGCGTGGATGAACTGACCGCCGCCCAGGTAGATGCCCACGTGGCTGATGCGGTTCTGCTGGCCGCGGGTCTTGAAGAAGAGCAGGTCGCCGGGCTGGATCTGGTCCAGGGCCACCGATTCCCCCTGGCTTGCCTGGGCCACGGAGGAACGGTTCAGCTCCATGCCGAAGGCGCCGAACACGAAGCGCACGAACCCGGAGCAGTCAAAGCCCTTGGGGGTGGTGCCGCCGTAGTGGTAGGGCGTCCCGATGAACTCCTTGGCCTTGTCCAGGAGGGAGGACACGAACCCTGGCGGCTCCGGCTTGGCCTCTTCGGCCATGCAGGGGACCAGGCCGGCCATGCAGGCAGCCAGGGTCGTCAACCTGAGGAACCGAAGGAACAAGACCGGGAACTCCATGAGGGGCCGAAGGGCGTCGTTGCTAGGCAATCTCAACTAGCATACCAACGTTGAGACACTTTTCGACCCCCTAATCCACCCAGGGGCACTCCGGCCAGGGCCAGGACACGGTCCCCCGCCGCCCCCCGGACTTGTGCAGGAGCCGCGCTGGACCAAGCTCCATCTCGTGGCTGGCGGCCTTGAGCATGTCGTAGAGGGCCAGGAGTCCCACGGTGACTCCCGTCAGGGCCTCCATTTCCACCCCCGTGCGGCCTTCCATGGAGACCTCCACCCGGAGCCAGGCTTTCCGGGCGTCCGCATCCCACCGGTGCTCGATGTTGACGCCATCCACCACCAGGGGGTGGGCCAGGGGAATCAAGTCCGAGGTCCGCTTGACGCCGCCCACGGCGGCCACCCGCACCACCGACCATGGGTCGCCCTTGGGACCGCCGCCCTGCTCCAGAGCCCGGGCGCACTCGGGGCCCAGGATCAGGCAACCCGCCGCCACGGCCCGCCGCCGGGTCGGTGCCTTCTCGGAAACGTCCACCATGCGGGGACGGCCTTCGGGATCGAGGTGGGTCAGGGTCATGGGGTCACCATGGAGAGCAGGATGTCACGGAGCGCGGGCACATCGGAGGCGTAGGCAAGGGGGTCGCAGGCCTGGAGGGCTTCCCGGTCATAGAAGCCATGCCCCACGGCGATGCCGGGCACTCCGGCCCGCTGGGCCATCTCGAGGTCGAAGGGGGTGTCGCCGGCCATGACCGCTTCCCCCGGCGCTAGCCCATGGACCTGGAGGCAGATCTCCAGGCTCTCCGGGTGGGGCTTCCCCAGACGGACGTCGTCGGGGGTCACCAGGGGGCTGAAGCAGTCCGCCCAGCCGAAGCCCGCCACCTGCCGCGCGAGGGCCGCCGTGCGCTTGGAGGAGGCGATGGCCATGTTCACGCCTCGGCCGTGCAGCTCGTGGACCAGGTCCGACATGCCCGGGAAGGGCTGGAGCAGGTGTTCGTGGCCCAGCCAGTCGAAGGTGCGATAGACCTTCAGCACCTCGGCCGGTTCGACGGCAACCCCTTCGAAGGTGCGCCGGAGCCCTTCCTCCACGGGGAGTCCCACCTGCTGCATCCAGAGGTCCCGGACGCCGGAGAGGTCCTGGAGCCCCAGGCGGCCCAGGGTGAACTCCATGCCCGCCTCGATGAGGGGCCGACTATCGGCCAGGGTGCCGTCGAAATCCCACACGACCAGTCTCAAGAAGGACCTCCGGGCCCCATGATCTCATCGCGGGACCGTTCCCGCGACGAGTGGTAGGACGAGCGGTAGACTGTCTGGATGGCGAATTCCCTCTTCCGGACCACCACCCCTGCGGGCACCGAGATCCTCATCGAACCCCTCTCCCACGTCCGCAGCTGCTCCGTGGGCTTCTGGGTGAAGCGGGGGTCCTGCCACGAAGGGCCCGACGAGGAGGGACTGGCCCACTTCATCGAGCACACCGTCTTCAAGGGCACGGCCCGGTACCCGGATCCCGAGATCATGGCGGAGGCCACGGATCGGCTCGGGGGGAACGTGGACGCCTTCACGGGCAAGGAGACCGCCTGCTTCTACGGCAAGGTCCTGCGGGACCAGCTGCCGGACCTGGTGAGCCTCCTGGGGGAGTTGGTGACCACGCCCCGTTTCGAGGCGGAGGAGCTGGTCCGGGAGCGGGGCGTGATCCTCGAGGAGATCGCCCAGAGCGAGGACCAGCCCGATGACTGGGTCAGCGAGCTGTTCTACGAGCGCTTCTGGCCCTCCTCCCCCCTGGCCCACTCCATCCTGGGGCGCCGGGAGCAGGTCTCCCGCTACGGGGCCCCGGAAGCCAGAGCCTTCTTCGAGAAGACCTACCGGGC
>CAYZND010000270.1:0-5149 GCA_964479495.1 uncultured Mesoterricola sp. | reverse complement strand
CACCGGCGCGCTGCCCGCCTCCTGAGTCCGCCGCAGGGCTTCCAGGAACGGGACCAGGGCCTCGCCGTAGATGAGGGGCTCCGGGCGCGCCATGGGTGCCTTCGGCTTGGCTTTCACCTTCGGTTTCGGTGCCTTGGCAGTGGCCTTTTTCGGCACCGCTTTTCGAAGGGTCGCTTTGGCAACGGCTGGCTTCACACGCTTGGGCGCAGCGGCCAGGCCCAGGAACCCATGGGCGAGCAGCAGCACGGCTCCGATCCCGGCTTGCAGTACCGAACGGATCCTCCGGCCAGTCCTCACGGCTTCCCTTGGATCCATTCGCCCTCCAATCCCGCCACCTTGCGGGGGTCATCCACGATGAAGAGGCGTCCCTCCGTGGTACGGAACACGTAGATGGTGCTGCCCTTGGGGCCCGAGGGCGGAAGCGACGAGGACGGCGGGGGCAGCACCGGCTCCGGACCGGAGGCGAAGTGCGCCTCCTGCCCCAGCTGGGACCAGAGGTCCGAGAGCATCGCCCGGGCCAGCCGGGTGTAGCCCGGGGCGGTCATGTGGACCAGATCGTTGCCGGCGAGCCCTTCCTGCCGCCAGGCCTCGATGGAGCCCGCGCCTCCCATGGCCTGGCGCCGGTCCACGAACAGGGCGCCCATGCGGCTGGCCACCGTGCGCTGGACCTGGATCACCTGCTCCAGCGCCTGGGGGATCCCGCGCTTCAGGCGGGCGTCGGGTGGTCCCACCAGCACGAAACCCGCCCCCGGCGCGGCCTTCTGGAACCGCATCAGCAGGGACTCCAGCATCGCCTGGTAGGCCGAGGGCTCGAAGTCGGTCGCATTGGCCTCATTGGTGCCAAAGGCGAGCAGCACGAGATCGGGGGACTCCGCTTGAAGTTCTGCCGCGAAGAGCTCGCTGGGAGTCTCGGCCAGCCAGGAGGCCGCGGCCCCGTTGAAGGCCAGGGTGCTGTGAGTGGTGCCCGTGGTGCCCTCCAGAGCCACGTCCAGGATGCGCACGGGACCTGCGCTCCGGGTCAGGAGCTCCAGGCGGTGAGGCCTCGGGGCTTCCCCCGTCGCGTATTCGAAGATGTGCACGGGACCGCTGCCGGCGGAGAGATCCACCATCTCCAGGACCCGGCCATCCAGGACGATCTGCACCTGGCCCCCACCGGGCTGTCTCAGCAGATGAATCCGTAGTCGGCTGAAGCGGGCCTCCAGGCGCGCCCACTCGCCGGGACGCCGCGCTTCCAGGAAGGCGCCGCCCAGGCCTCGCCCGAAGTCGTCCTCCTTGCGTCCGGGCTTGCGCCAGCCCCGGCTGGCCTCCGCCCGGACCCCGGTCACGGACCGCACCCAGGGAAGCCCCAGCCCCGGTCCGCCGTCGCCATAGCCGCTCCGGAAGAAGGCCCCGTAGGCGCCCGAGGCCGCAGGCGCCGCCAGGTGGCTGTCGCCGAAGTGAAGGATCCGGACAATCCCCGTGCCGGATTTGGCTCGCTGAAGCCGCTGGGTGATGTCCTGGACCGAGGCGCCCCAAGCGGCCCCGCAGGCCATCAGGAGACCGAGGGTGGCTGCGAGAAGCTGCATGTGCTTCGAAGGGGAAGAGGAAGGAAGGATGGAAGACTCCGGGAAGGATGCGGCCAGGCCGGCGTGAAACGGGTCGGGCTAGTTGGATTGTCCCAGGGCTTCCCCTCGGTGCTCATGGATCTGGGCCAGGATGTGGGAGGCGTAGTAGCGGGCGCCCATGGGACGGAGATGGGTCTGGTCCGAGTAGAAGAGCTCGGGATGCGAGTCCGACATCGACTTCCAGTCCACCATCCGAGCATTCGGGGCGTCCTTGACCAGCTCCTCGAGACGGGCGTTGACTGCGTCGCAGATGCTCACCTTGTCCGATTTCACGGTCAGGAAGAGCACGAGCTTCCGGTCGGACAGCAGCTCCATCAGCCGCTTGAACTCCCGCTCCGGGATGCTGCTGTTGTTGGCGCCCAGGTGGATGACGACGATGTCTCCGAGGCGCTGCTCCTCCTTGTAGGTCCTGGCCACTTCGTAGGCCCGCGCGAAGGAGCGGGACTCCTCGGCGTTGATGACGATGTGGCTCTTCCCCATCTGGGCTTCGCCAGCCTCCTTCAGGGCGATGGCGGCGCCCTTCATGACCGAGTCCCCGATGGCCGTCACCTGGAGTCCTTCCAGGGCGTGGGGTGGCAGGTAGGGAATGTCCAGCGGGACCCCGTTCGATTCGATGCGGCAGGACGCGGCCCGCAGGGCCTCGTGGGGGGCGATGGCGGTCTTTACGTCTTCGTTTTGCAAGGCTTCCGCATTGGCCCGAAGGGATTCGCGGATCTCGTCCCGGTAGGCGGGCAGCTGGACCAGGTGGACGGCGGCCTGGGTGGAGATGCCGACCAGGAGGAGGGCTGCGGTGACAGCTGCGAAGCGCCAGATGCGCCGGCCCAACAGGTTGGCGGGCCTGGGCGGACGCCCCCGGACCCAGTCCAGGATGGGGGCTTCGATCCAGCGATAGCTGGCGCCCGCAACGAGGAAGGTGAGCCCCCAGCGCAGCAGGATCCACGAAAACCCTTCATGGCCCTCGCCGATGAGGCGGAAGATGGGCCAGTGCCAGAGGTAGATGCCGTAGGACCGCTGGCCGATCCACTCCAGGGGCTTCCAGCCCAGCAGCCTCGTCACCGCTCCCGCGCCTGGGCGCAGGAACCCCGCGACCAGGAAGAGGGTCAGTGCGTCCACCACCAGGAAGCCGCCGCGGTAGAGCCACGGATCCTGGATGTCCACGAAGGCGCACAGGCCCAGGAGGCCCGCCAGTGCCACCATCATGGCGACGTCGAAGACCGGCTTCGACAACTTCCCCACGGCGGCCGAGGCCCGGGGCACCAGGGCCAGCAGCGCCCCGACCAGTAGGCCAAAGGCACGGGTGTCCGTGCCCAGGTAGACGCGGTTGAGGCTGTTCAAGGCCGCCACGCTGGAAGGGTTCGAGGGGTCCGCCAGGGCGAGCATGAGCCCGAAGGACGTCAGCGCAAGCCCCGCGGTGACCATCCCCAGGACCCGCCGTCCGTTCCGGCAGGTCCACAGGATGCCCGCCACGAGCACGGGCCAGACGATGTAGAACTGCTCCTCCACCGCCAGGGACCAGATGTGACGCAGGAGGGGGATCCCCTGGTCCGCGAAATACGAGCCGCCCGAAGCGATCTGGTACCAGTTCTCGTAGTAGAGGAAGGAAGGCAGCAGGTCGCCCCGGAACTGCGAAGCTCGGGCGCCAAGGACGTGGGCCCCCAGGGCCATCATGACCAGCAGGAACAGCACCAGGGCCGGGAAGAGCCGCCCCACGCGCCGCTTCCAGAAGCGTCCCAGGAAGGGCCAGAAGCCGATGCCCAGCCGCTCGTGGTCGTGCAGGAGCCGCCGCGTGATGAGGAAGCCGCTGATGCCGAAGAACACCTCAACCCCGAGGAAGCCGCCGCCCATCCAAGACACATGGGCGTGGTAGAGCATCACCACCAGCACCGAGATCGCCCGCAGCCCGTCCAGCCCCGGAACGTGGTCGCCGCCGGAGCCAGCCGCGGGCGTGGCTTCCGCGCGACCCATTGCGGAATCGAAAAACTTAAAAACACTCATACCGACCCTTTTCCCAGTGCTTTTTACCACGACCGCGGTCGTAGATGACGTAGAAGGCCGCGTCCTGGTCCTCCTTGGACCACTGGTCGGCGGTGATCCCCACCAGGTCATGCCGCTTCATGCGGCGGGCGGCGGTGTCGGAGGTCCTGGGAGCGAACTGGTAGGCCCCGAACCAGCGCCGGGAGGGATCGACGGCCGTGTAGTCCCCTTCGGCCTCCCGCTTCACGATGCACCGGCGCACCCGCTCCACCTCGGGATCCCCCTGTCCCGGCCACTTCCGGACCAGGGGCCTTGGCGGCGGCAGCAGGGCCATGGCCGCCTGGGTGTCCGGCAGGCAGGTAGGCCTTCCCGCCAGGAGCCCCGCTCCGCTCAGGCCCAGGACGACAGGAAGCAGCCGGCGCGCGGCTCTTCCGCTTGAAGGTCTGAAGGAACAGGCCTTCCCGGGGGGGAAGGTGTCGGCATGTTTTTCCATGGGGGCTTTGAAGAAGGGTCGCGGTCGCTGGGGAACCCGTGCGGTTCCAGCACGGATTTCAGCCAGTATAGCGGGCCGAAGCATGCCCCGAGCCTGTCTGCGCAACCGATGCGCCCTTGCTTTTCGATTAATTTTCGCCATACTTGACTCACCCAGCGGTGAACCGGGTTCCCGCTAAAACCCAAGTGACCCTGGTTCACCAAACCAGGCCGTCCGCTTCCGGTCGGCGGCATGCTGTCGGCGTCCACCGGGATCGCTGACCCAAGGTCATTTATGTCCTTTCTGCTCGCCATCACCGACTTCTCCACCGGCGAAGGCCTCTACACCGCCGAGCAGCTGGCGAAGCTGGTCCCGCGCCTGGGGTACTCGGACCTGGTGATCTGGGACTGGGGGCTCCACGGCTACCCCCGGCTACGGGAGGAGCTGGCCTATGCCAAGGCCCCGGTGCGGCTCCACATGGGCTGCCGGTTCACCTGGCGCGGCCAGGCCTTCGGGGCCCTGCCCCACTCGGACGAGGGCTACGCGGCCCTGAACCGCCTGCTGACGGTCCAGTCCCACGGGGAGGGTGAGGGCGACCCGCCCCGGGACTGCGTGCTGCTGGCGGAGCGCCTGGAAGGGCTGGAGCTTCTGCGCCGGGAAGGCTTCGAGGCGCAAGGCTCCCTGGCCACCCTCCTGGCTCACCCCCGCCGTCAGCAGGAGGCGGCAAAAGCCTTGGCCCAGGGACTGCCCGTGGCCGGCCCCCAGGTGCTGCGCTTCCGGACCTCCGCGGGGCTGGAGCTGCACCGCCTGAAGCGGGCCATCGCCACCCAGAGCACCGTGCCCCGCACGGAGCCCCTCTGGGACCTCCAGGACGCCACGGTGGCCCGCCCCGCCTGGGAGGCCCGCTTCCCCATGGCGGAACCCCGCATCGCCCGGGCCACGGCAGCAGTTCTTGAACGCATCACAGGCTGGAAGATGCACTGGGGGGCCTGGGTGAACACGGGGCCCCTGGGCCTGGAGGGCTCGGACCTGGACGCGGAGCTGCGGGAGCGGGTCCGGGCGGGCATCCTGAGGCGCTACGGGTCCATGACCGGCGAGC
>CAYZND010000269.1:0-5149 GCA_964479495.1 uncultured Mesoterricola sp. | reverse complement strand
CCAGGGACTCGTCCATGCGGACGAAACCACCCGGAAGCGCCCACTGATCCAGATATGGCGCTTCCTGACGCTTCACGAGCAAGGTGCGGAGGGCTCCGTCCAGGATGGACAGAAGCACCACATCCACGGTCACGGAGGGATGCTCGAAGCGGGAGGCATCATAGCCTTCCGGTACGCCTTCCCTATGGGAAGAGGTTCGTTCCTGGCGATGCTGCTTGCTGCTGGTCATGCTCCACCCGTGTTTGCGCCTATTGTATGCCCTGGGCAGATAAGCCGCGATGGACCAGAAACATCCAGCATTGGCGCCCCTGTGGTCATTCCTGGTATCTACAAAGTCAAACCTTCTCAGGAATGACCATGAACATCAGCCAGCGCATGCAGTCCGTCCAGGAGCCGATCATTCCCGTCATCCGGGACCTGATCCAGGCCCATCCGGGCACCATTTCCCTGGGACAGGGCGTGGCCTTCTATGGACCACCGCCGCGAGCACTGGAGGGGGCTCGCACCTTCGGAGCCTCCGTCGAGGAACACAAGTATTCTCCCGTCCAGGGATCCGAACCCCTCAGGGAGCTCATCCGCCGCAAGCTGTCCGCTGAAAACCAGGTCTTCATTGGGGCGGACCGGGAAGTGATCGTGACGGCGGGAGGCAACATGGGCTTCCTGAACGCCCTCTTCGCGATCCTCGACCCGGAAGACGAAGTCATCCTCCCCCTGCCCTACTACTTCAACCAGGAGATGGCCATCCGCATGCTGAACGGCCATCCCGTGACCGTTCCGACCACCGGCGACTATCAGCTCGACCTCCAGGCCATCGAAGCCGCCGTGACGGCGCGAACCCGAGCCATCGTCACCATCTCGCCCAACAACCCGACGGGGGCGGTCTATTCCGAAGACGCCCTGCGCCGCGTGAACCATCTCTGCAGGGCGCGGGGGATCTACCACATCTCGGATGAAGCCTACGAGAACTTCCTGTACGACGGCGCCCGCCACTTCAGCCCTGCCTCCATCGACGGATCCGAAGGACACACCATCTCCCTGTTCTCCCTCTCCAAGGCCTATGGCTTTGCGAGCTGGCGCATCGGCTACATGGTCATTCCCGCGGCCCTCTTCCCGGCCGTGCTGAAGGCCCAGGATACGAACCTGATCTGTCCTCCCGGCATCTCCCAGCGGGCCGCCATCGGCGCACTGGAG
The DNA here is from genome assembly GCA_964479495.1 of uncultured Mesoterricola sp. GTDB lineage: Bacteria > Acidobacteriota > Holophagae > Holophagales > Holophagaceae > UBA1801. The sequence goes on along the minus strand of CAYZND010000269.1, from coordinate 3,958 downwards.
ACAGGTCCCGGTTATTGCCGGGAGCATCTCAAGACCATCGCGCGCGTGCGCGACCTGGTGCTGCGCGAGCTGGAACCCCTGCGGGATGCCTGCGAGATCCCGCAAACCCAGGGAGCCTTCTACTTCTTGCTGAGACTCGCCCAGGCGCCGGATTCTCTCAGCGTGGCCAAGCGCCTGATCCAGGAGCACGGCGTGGCGGTGATACCCGGGTGCGCCTTCGGGGTAAACGACACCTGCACGCTGAGGGTCTCCTACGGCGCCCTCACGCCGGAGACGGCCCAGGAGGGCATCCAACGGCTGGTGCGGGGGCTGCGCGCCCTCGTGTCCGAGGCATAGACAGCAAGGGCGCCCGACGGCGCCCTTGCTGCATCCCCGACCACTCTTACTCGGCCTTGGGTTCCTTCTTCCGGGGGGCACGCTTGGGCTTCGGCGCCTCCTCCTCGTGACCATGGTCGCAGTCGGGGCCGTGGACATGCTCGGCCTCATGGGTCACCTTGGCCGGCTCGCCGCCTTCCTGCTCCTCGAAATCCCCGCCCTCGACGCCACCCGCATCGAAGCGGGCCGCGGGCGTTCCGGCCTCGCGCTTGCGCTCCTGCTCGAGCATCGCCTCGAAGGCAGCCTTGTCCAGGATCTGCTCTTCGATCTTGGCCGTGCTGAACAGCAGCTCGAAGATCTTGTCCGTGCGGATGCGGCCCTTGAACTCGTTGAGGGCGCCGCGCTTCTCGAGGTCCTCCTTGATGACCTGGAAGGGCTTCTGGATCTTGTTCTCTTCGATGAAGCTCCGGACGTCGTTGTCGATCTCCTCGTCGGACACTTCGATGTTCTCGGCATTCCCGATGGCCTGGAGCAGGTAGCCGGAGCGGACGGCCTTCTCGGCATCGCGCATGCGGCTCTGGCGGTAGGCCTGCCAGTTGATCTTCTTGGGATCCATGCCCTGACGGGCCACCATGTTGGCGAACTCCTGGCAGAAGTCGTCGAGCTGCAAGCCGGTCATGGAGGCGGGCACCTCGAAGGGCGTCTTCTCCAACAGGGTGTCCAGCAGGCGGCTCTGGGCGCGGGAAACGGCATCGCGCTCCGCAGCCTCCTCGAGGTCCTTGCGGATGAAGTCCTTGAGAGCCTCCAGCGTCTCGTACGTGCCCATGTCCTTCGCGAACTCATCGTTCAGCTCGGGCACTTCGCGCTTGCGCAGGTCACGGCAGACCACTTCGTAGACCACGGGCTTGCCGGCCATGGCCGGGTTGGGTTCATTCTCGGGAATGGCGATGGTGAACTTGCGGGACTCATCCACCTTCATGCCGATCACTTCCTTGTCGAAGGGGCGCTCGGCGGAGAGCTGGATCACCTGGTCCTTGAATTCCTGGGCCTTCATGCCCTGGGGCTTCACCTTGATGTCGAAGGTGGCGTAGTGGCTGTCTGCGGCCGCCTCTTCCACCGGGACGAACTTGGCGGCCTTCTGGCGCATGCCTTCAAGGTGCTCGTTGAGGGCTTCCTCGTCGATCAGGCGCTTCTGCTTGACGACGGCAAGACCCTTGTAGTCAGGCAGCTTCACCTCGGGGGCCACGTCGAAATGAGCATGGAAGATGCCATCCTGGCCATCCTTGAGCTCCATCTTTTCGAGGGCCGGGCGGGAGATGGGCTGGGCGCCGGCCGTGGTGGCGGCGTTCCAGAAGTGCTTGTTCATCAGGTTCTCGGCGACCTCGGCCTGGATCTCGCGCTCATAGCGGGCCAGGAGCACATCCTTGGGGGCCTTGCCGGGACGGAAGCCGGGGATCCGCACCTTGGGCGCGAGCTTGGCGAGCACCTTCCCGTATTCCTCGCTGACCTCGAGGGCCGGCACGGTGACCTTGATGGATTTGCGGGTGGTGGTGTGGTGGGTGAGGTTGGCCTGCATGAATGCTCCTGGAATGCAGTTGAGGACGGGTGGGGTGCTGGAGGATGGTGCGAACGGAGGGACTCGAACCCTCACGGCTTTCACCGCTGGAACCTAAATCCAGTGCGTCTACCAGTTCCGCCACGTTCGCCTGATTGTCAATCGCATGGTGCGCCCGGAGCGACTCGAACGCCCGACCCTCAGGTTCGAAGCCTGATGCTCTATCCAGCTGAGCTACGGGCGCACACGCGAATCTTTGATTCTACCGCGCTCGCCCCCTAGGTTCGAGACAAGTTTAGGCAGCCGCCTGCTCCCGGTTCCATCCTGGGAAGGTCGAGGGCCCTAGGGCCGCATGCACCAGGCATCCTCCGCGGCGTGGGTCGCGAGAGCCCGGAGATCGCCGTCGGACAGACCAAGCCCCTGCGCCTGCTCCCACTCCCATGGGATATCGCAGGGAATCACGCCGGGATCGTCCGTGCCCAGTGCACAGCGGACGCCATGCCTGAGCAGTCCGGGGAGCGGGTGCGGGCCCAGGTCTGGCACCAGAGCCCGGTTGGACGTGATGCAGATGTCCAGGGCGATCCGTTTCTCGACCAGCAGCTCGAGGATGGAGGGATCCTTGGCAGCGCGAACCCCGTGTACGATCCGCTCCACTCCTGCATCCAGGATGGCGTCCCGGACGTTGGACCCGGGTCCGTTCTCCCCCGCATGGGCTGCCAGCCACAAGCCAGCCTTGCGCGCCCGGTCGAAGACCGGCGCCCATTCCCGGAAGGGGACGCGCTCCAGCCCACCCGTGGAGAAGCCGACCACCCACGAAGGCCTATCGGGAAGCACCAGATCCAGGACTTCCTGCCCATGGGTGACCCCGAAGTGGTTCACGGCATCGATGATGACGGCAATGCGAACGCCCTGCCGACGGGCCTCCTGGATGCCATCGTCCATGCCACGCCAGAGTTCCTCCAGGCTCAGGAAGGCACTCTGCTTGACCAGGAAGTGAGGAGATACCCAGAGGTCGATGCCCCGGGGCTCCCCGGAAGCCGGCGCCAGGCGCGAGACGCAGGCCCGGATGGTCTTGTGCGCCACCTCGGCCCCCCGGATGAAGCCGCAGGCGAAGAAGAACGCTTCGATGAAGCCCTCGAAAGGGACGATCTCCCGCCGCCAGAGCGCTTCCAGCGCGGTGGGCACGGGTCTCCCGGCCTTCGCCGCCTGGGCTCGGACCCAAGCAGGATCCAGGCTGCCCTCCAGGTGCGCATGGCGGTCGAATCGAGGCAGCGCGACGGCAGTCATGGACTTCCCTCCGGAATGAAGCCCACCTTACCGGCACCCATTCCGCGATGGAAGATGCCCCGCCGCGAAACCCCTCGACGGCTCAGCGATCCGAACTACTCGTCGTAGTCGTCCATGTTCAGATCACCGGGATCAACGCCTTCCGCGCGGGCTCCCGTGATGCCGAGGCTCTCCTCAAGGCCGTCGTCCGCAACGGCTTCGGTCTCGAGCTCGGGCGTAAAGTCGTCATCGATCTGCATGGCCGCCTTGTCCTTCTTGGGAGCCTTGGCCTTGGCGGGAGCGTCTTTCTGGTTGGCACCGCACTTAGGGCAAACGGACTCGGCTTTCGCAAAATCGTAGAACTTCGTCGAGCATGAAAAACACGTCCATTTCTTTCCCAAGTTCGCCATGGCTTCCTCAATCCCCGCAAAGGACCATGGATTAACACACTTTCTTCCGGCTGTCACCCTCCGCGAGGGTGAACGCCCTTAACCGCGGGGCGCCCAGGGGGCCTGTCCGAGCTTGGCAGGATCCCCTTCGCAGAGCTGCTGGACCACGGTTTGGTAAAAAATATGGTGCTGGTTTTCGACCTCGGCCGTGTAGCGTTCGACGAAAGAAGCCAAGCTCCGATCGAGTTCATCCCGCAGGGTGGCGTAGAGGTTCCCCTTCTGCCGCCCCTGGGTGACCTTGGCGGGGAAATAGAGCTCGATGTCACCTACCAGGACTCGGGCGCTCCGCTCGGCATTGGCTCTGATCTTGGGATCGAGAGGGGCCACCGCCGGCTCCTTAATGGGCTCCTGGATGCGCTGGGTGGGCATGGAG
>CAYZND010000268.1:0-5164 GCA_964479495.1 uncultured Mesoterricola sp. | reverse complement strand
GGTTCCGGGCCTGCCAGAAGCCGTCATAGTTCCCATGGCCCACGACGTCGTTCCAGAAGGGAATGGCACCTCGGAAGTGTTTCGCGTTGACGTTGGCCAGGGGTCCCAAGTCCAGGTAGAACGCATAGCCGTCTTCCGTCCCGTAAATGAAATCGGGAGGTCGCTGCGGCGTGGGCTTCGGCCGGGGCTGGCCGAACCAGGCGATGAAGTCGAAGAGGTGGGGCAGCCATAGGGCCCCGTTGCGGTGGAAGTCGTCGCCTTCGAACCAGTCCAGGATGGGGGCCTGGGGCGAGGAGGCCACCAGGGCTGGATGGGCATCGATCAGGCCTGCCGCAGCATAGAATCCCGGGTAGCTGATGCCCCACTGCCCCACCTTCCCGTTGTGGCCCGCCACGTGGGTGAGCAGCCACTGGATGGTGTCGTACGTGTCGGAGCTCTCATCGATATCGGATGGTCCGGTCTTCAGGGGGCGATGGGGCGTCATGTTCACGAAGTCGCCTTCGCTCATGTACCGTCCCCGCACATCCTGGTAGACGAAGATGAAACCTTCTTCCGCGAAGCGGCCCGAAGGCCCCAGCTCGTCAGGGAACCCACTCGCCCCATAGGGTCCCACCCCATACGGGGTCCGCTTCAGCAGGATCGGATGGGGTCCGCCCTGCCGGGGGATGTAGATCGCCGTGAAGAGCCGGATCCCGTCCCGCATGGGCACCAGCTCTTCACGCTTGGTGTAGTGCTCCCGGAGCCACGAACTCCCCTGGGCAGCCGAGGGGAGCGGCCAGGCCAGGAACGCCACCCAGAGGATCAGGCAGAGCTGGCGAAGCAAGGTCATCGCTCCCTCGATCCAAGGTTTCGGTGGGACCAATAACGGCTCACGCCGCCCCATGGTGAGGAACGGCGTGAGTCAGATGGTCCAAGGGCATCAGGCCTTGGAGCAGGTGGCTTCCTTGTCGATCATGCGGATGATCTTGAAGAGGAAGGGCTGGGAGTACTCATTCACTCCGATCTCCTCGCCCGACTGCAGGCGCTCGGCGGTCTGGTAGGCATCAACCACGCTCAGGATGCCGATCACGATGCCGGGCAGCAGGCACAGGCAGCTGCCCACCAGACCCGCGATGAGGGTGAAGATCCACTTGCGCTGCTGGCCGTTGATGATCAGGTGCCCAAGCCCCAGGACAAACCATGTGAGCAGCGCGGCCACGATGGGGTTGGCGTCTGGTTTGCGGATCGTAGTCTGGCTCATAGGATCTCCATGAAGAGGAATCGTCCCGGAAGAGAACCCTCCGGGTACGGAAAGCGCTGAACGACGGATGGCCCGTAGAGTAGCGGCCTTTCAGGACATGGAAAAGAGAATTGGATGGACGAAGAAAAGAAGAAAGCCGCCTTGCGGCGGCTTGGGATGGCGGAGAGTGAGAGATTCGAACTCTCGATAGGCTTTTGACCTATACACGATTTCCAGTCGTGCTCCTTCGGCCACTCGGACAACTCTCCGGTGCAGGGCCTCCTGCGAACGCAGGAAGGGATAGCCTACCATCACCGTCCGAAGGAGTGAAGGGGCGGTTGTGGAAGCGGCGCGAGGTCAGTATCCGAGGGGATCGGACCAATCCCGATGAAAAACCGGTTTCGGCTTACGTCGAAGAGTCTCACTCCCTCTCAGATTCGACCCAACACGAACCCGGTTTCGGCCTTTGGCCGAAACCGGGTTCGTGTCCCGTCGATGAGACATGAAAAATGCCCCCTTGCGGGGGCATTGACTGGCGGGGCTGACGGGGCTCGAACCCGCGACCTCCGGCGTGACAGGCCGGCACTCTAACCGACTGAGCTACAACCCCAGGTTTTGAAAGAACACCAGTTCGAGCTGGTGGGCGATGACGGACTCGAACCGCCGACATGCTGCGTGTAAGGCAGCTGCTCTACCGACTGAGCTAATCGCCCGTATCGCCGAACCAAGATCCTCTCACGCAGGGGTCGTACCGTCAACTCGAAATCTGTGAAGAACACCTTGGGAGGACGAAGGGGCCTTTCGATACATCCAAGTCCCATGCCTTGCCGCATGCCCCTGCAGGCAGGCGCACATGAAGGGAAACCACGCGTGGAAATCAAGCCGACAATGCATGGATCTTCTCAAAGCCTCCGCGGTGCCACAACCCTTGGAATCGTGAAGAAGTGCACTTTGTCGGCTCTCCACCAGGGGGTAAGATGTTCCAGCCTTATTTCTAGGCCTCATTCGTGTGCAATTTGTTAGACTTCCGGCTCTTTCAGGTGGGAGGTAAAGTGATTTCGAATGCCAATGGAAGCTGGAGCGAAATGGGCGTGATGGCCCTGGCTTCAGGAGGGCCTGGAGGCAGTTTCATGGATTCCCTGCCGGACCCCATGAAGCTCCAGCTCCCGGTCGTCGCGTTCGTCATTGCCCTGCTGGTCCTCATGTTCCTTGTCCTGAAGTCGGCACTGTTCCGTCCCCTGACCCAAGTCATGGATGACCGCGAGGCCGCCATCCGCGCCGGTGGAGCCACCAAGGCGGAAGCCGCCTCGCAGGTGGAGGCGCGGCAAGCGGACTACACGGCCCGACTCAAGGAACTGCGAGGCAAGGCCTTCGAACATCGCAAGGCACTCGCCTCGGCGGTCGCGATCCAGAAGCAGGAACTCCTGGACAAGGCGCGCGAGGAAGCTTCGGCCCAGCGGAACCAGGCCCTCGCCGACCTCCAAGCCGAGCAGAAGGCGGCGGAAGCGGAGCTCCGCACCCAGGTTGACGCTCTGTCCGAATCCATGGTCCAGCACCTCCTGAAGCAGGCCTGATCTCATGCGACTCCGACCTCTCGCCGCACCTCTTGCCCTTGCCACGGCCCTCTTCCTGAGTGGAACGACGGGGCTGGCCCAGACACACGCCCCTGCAGCACCCCAGGCTGCACCCACCGCGCCGGAAAGCACGCCTGCAGCGGCACCGGAAGGCACGCATGCCGCCGCTCCCGAGGGAGCCCAAGAGACAGCGCATGGCGCCGAAGCGGGTGCCCACCACGGACCGGAAGTGAAGCTCTTCGGCATGTCCTTGGGCCAGATCGGTCAGTTCGTGATCCGGGTCGTCAACTTCAGCATCTTCTTCGCAATCCTCTACTTCATCCTGAAGGGCGCACTCTCGTCGGCCTTCAAGGCCCGGGCCAAGGAACTGGAAGAGCAGCTGTCCCAGGCGGAGAAGGACAAGGCGGAGGGTGAAGCCCAGCTGAAGGAGCTGGAAACCAAGATGGCGGGCATGCAGGCTGAGCTCGCCGGCATCATGGCCAAGGCCGAGGCGGATGCCGAGGCCGAGAAGGCACGCGTGCTGGAATCCGCCCGGGCCGAAGCCGCCCAGATCCTGTCCCAGACCCACGCGGAGATCGAGTTCCAGAAGAAGCTGGCCGAGAAGGAACTCCGTGCCCTGGTGGCCGAGCTGGCCGTCGAAGGGGCCGTCAAGCGGCTCGAGGCCCGCGTTCAGGGAACCGCCGCCGAGCAGCTCATGGATCACGCCATCCAGACCGTGGGAGGTGCGAAGTGAGCGCCCGATCCATCGCCCGACGCTATGCCAAGGCCCTCGCGGAGATCGGTGAAAGCCGGGAGACCCTGCAGGATCTCCTCAAGGAGCTGGATGCCCTCGAGGCCCTGGTGAAGGCCAACCCGGATCTCCAGCGACTGGTTTCCTTCCCTCTGATCGCACCGTCCAAGCGCGCGGCCGCCTTCGATGCCATTCTTGAGAAGGTTGGAGCCAGCATCCTCCTGAGGAAGTTCTTCACGGTGGTGACCCAGTCGGCCCGGCTCTCGCTCTTCCACGACATCGTGGCGTCCTTCCACGACCTCGTGGACGAGAAGATGGGCGTGGTGGAGGCCCGCATCGTGTCCGCCCAGGCCCTGACCGGGTCCCAGACCTCTCGCCTGTCTGAATTCCTGTCCACCCGCACGGGCAAGACCGTCCGCATCCGGTGGCAGCAGGACCGGGCACTGCTGGGCGGCCTCAAGGTCCAGCTGGGCTCCACGGTCTACGATGCCTCGCTTCAGGGACGGCTGAGGCTCCTCAAGCAGCAGCTGCTCTCCGCATGACCTTTCTACTTTCCTGATACGACGACCCCATCAGTTCGGAGGAATGCATGGACATCCGCGCGGAAGAGATTTCCCGCATCATTCGTGGCCAGATCGAAGGATTCGACGCCCAGGTGGACGTTTCCGAGATCGGCACCATCATCAGCGTGGGTGATGGCATCGCCCGGGCCCACGGCCTCGAGAAGGCCATGGCCGGCGAACTGCTGGAGCTGCCTCACGACGTCATGGGCCTGGCCTTCAACCTGGAAGAGGACAACGTCGGCATCATCCTGCTGGGCGAGTACACGAAGATCAAGGAAGGCGACATCGTCAAGCGCACGGGCCGCATCATGTCCATCCCCGTGGGGCCCGCCCTGGTCGGGCGCGTGATCAATCCTCTGGGCCAGCCCATCGACGGCAAGGGCCCCGTGCAGGCGGCCACCTACAATCCCATCGAGAAGATCGCTCCGCCCATCGTGCAGCGCCGCAGCGTGCATGAGCCCATGCAGACGGGAATCAAGGCCATCGACGCCCTGATTCCCATCGGCCGCGGCCAGCGTGAGCTCATCATCGGCGACCGGCAGACCGGCAAGACCGCGGTGGCGGTGGACACGATCATCAACCAGCGCGACACGGGCGTCATCTGCATCTACGTGGCCATCGGCCAGAAGCGCTCCACCGTCGCCCAGGTGGTGAAGACGCTGGAAGAGTACGATGCCATGAAGCACACCATCGTGGTCAGCGCCACCGCCTCGGAAGCCGCGCCCCTGCTCTACCTCGCCCCCATGGCCGGCTGCGCCATGGGCGAATACTTCATGTGGCATGGCAAGAATGGCCAGCCCGCGGGCAAGGACAACCCGGGCCAGCACGTGCTGATCATCTACGACGATCTCTCCAAGCAGGCCGCCGCCTACCGCGAGATCTCCCTGCTGGTGCGCCGTCCTCCCGGACGCGAAGCCTACCCGGGCGACGTCTTCTACCTCCACAGCCGCCTCCTGGAGCGCGCCTCCAAGCTGAGCGCGGACTGCGGCAGCGGCAGCCTGACGGCCCTGCCCGTCATCGAGACCCAGGCGGGTGACGTCTCCGCCTACATCCCCACCAACGTCATCTCCTGTCTCTT
>CAYZND010000267.1:0-5188 GCA_964479495.1 uncultured Mesoterricola sp. | reverse complement strand
GTCCCGGATACGCCGCCCCCGGGGTGGGCGCGGAAGTCCTGAACCTCGGGCACGGGCAGTCCCTTGGCGCCCTCCAGGATGCCCTTGGCGAGAGGATGTTCCGATCCGCGCTCCAGGGCGGCCGCGAGCGACAGCAGGTGCTCCGCCTTGAGCTCCGCCAGGGGTCGCGTCTCGCGCAGGACCGGACGTCCCTCCGTCAGGGTCCCGGTCTTGTCGAAGGCCAGGTCCGTCACCCGGGAGAGGCGCTCCATGGCCGCGGCATCGCGGATGAGGAGCCCGTTCCGGGCGGTGGTCCCCAGGGAAGCAGCCATGGCGACGGGGGTCGCCAGCCCCAGGGCGCAGGGACAGGCGATGACCAGCAGGGTCACCGCTGGGCGCCAGGCCTGGGTGAGGTCCCCTGTCGCAATCCACCAGCCGACCAGCGTCAGCGCCGCCAAGGCCAGGATCACCGGCACGAACACCGCCGAGATGCGGTCCGCAAGGTCCTGCACCGGAGCCCGCGAACCCTGTGCGTCCGCCACCTGCCGGGCCAGCTTGGCCAGCCACGTCTGCCGTCCTACGGAGGCCACGCGGATCTCAAGGGCGCCCCCGTGGACCACGGCCCCCGCGATGACCGCCTCGCCGGGCCCCTTCGGCACCGGCAGCGGCTCGCCGGTGAGGAGCGCCTCCTCCACTTCCGCCTGCCCCGCGTCCACGAGGCCATCCACCGGGATCGCTCCGCCCGGCTTCACGCGCACCCGGTCCCCGGGCACCAGGAGGCTGGAGGGCACCTCTTCCTCGCTCCCGTCCGCCGCCAGGCGGAAGGCCATGGCGGGGGCCAGCTTCAGCAGGGCCTCCAGCGCATCCGTAGCCCGGTGCTTGGCCTTGGCCTCCAGGAACTTGCCCACGAGCAGGAAGGCCACCAGGGCCGCCGCCGTCTCGAAGGGCGGGTGCATCGCTCCGCGGAGCCCTTCGTAGAGGCCGAAGGCCCAGCTCACGGTCGCGCCGAGGGCGATGAGCGTGTCCATGCTGGTCTCGCCGTGGAGGGCCTGCCTGCCAGCGTGCAGGAAGAAGGGATAGCCTGCGCCGAAGGCCGCCAGGGCGCTCAGGATCGCCTGGACCTGCCAGGGAAGCAGCAGGTGCAGGCCCGGCAGCATGCCCGCCATGAGCGGCAGGGTGAGGACCCAGGCGGCCCCCACGCGCAGCAGGGCATGATCAAGCTCCGCGGACGCAAGGGCTCCCGCGGGCTCGGCCACGAGGGTGTAGCCCCTCGCCTCCAGGGCCTGGGCCAGGGTCTCCACGGCCACGCCTTCGGATTCCAGGGAAGCCTCCTCCGTGGCCAGGTTCACGGCCACGCTCGACACGCCTGGCACGGCGGCCAGGGCCTTCTCCACCCGCCGCACGCAGCTGGCGCAGGTCATGCCCCCCACGCGGAACACCTTCGTGGCCATGTCCAGAGCTCCTTCCTACCGGTATTTCAGGATCTCCATGAGCTCCTCGAGGATCCGGTCCTCGTCGCCCCGCTCGTGGGCCGTCACCACGTGGTGCTTGAGGTGGCTCTGGAGCACCAGGTTCCCGATCTTGTCCAGGGCGCCGTCCACCGCCTTGATCTGCTTGAGCACATCCCCGCAGTAGACGGTCTCGTCCTCCAGCATGCGGAGGATGCCCTCCACGTGGCCCTTCACGCTCAGCAGACGCCGGCGGGCATTCTCGCGCACCGCCGGATCCAGCCTCAGCCCATTGCCGCAGCAGCCACCCATGGCGCCCTCAGGACAGAAGGGTCGCGGTGTAGCCTTCCTCGACCACCGCCGCGAGAACGGCCTCGACCGAAGGAGCCCCGTTCACGAGGGCCTCCCCCTTCTCCAGGCTCACCTCCACGGGTCCCTGCACGCCGGGAACCTTCGCGATGGCCTGCTTCACATGCATCACGCAGTGTCCGCACGTCATTCCCTGCACCTTCAGCTTCAACATGACAAGCTCCTTGATCCACCCCTCCTGGGGTGGGGTCACTCAAGGATATCCCCGGAACCGCGTCCGTCAAGACCCATGGGAGGAAACCCGATCCACCCACTCGTGTTGGATGCCGCTGACGCTGACGCCTTCCGCCAGGGGACCGCTACAATCTGGGAACGACCGTCCGGGGATGCCATGCCGATCCGTTCCAACGATGAGCCCACCCACCACCTGACCCGCCGGGACTTCCTGGCCATCGCCTCTGCCGGGGCGGCGGGCGTTGCGCTCACGGGGTGCGCCCCGAACCCCGTCACGGGCAAGTCCCAGCTCATGCTCATGAGCGAACAGGATGAGGTGGCCCTGGACCGCAAGCAGTCCCCCCACCAGTTCTCCGAGGACTACGGCGCCGTTTCCGAGGCCCGCGTGAACGCCTATGTGGACCGGATCGGCAAGGAGCTGGGGGCCAAGTCCCACCGGCCCAACATGCCCTACTCCTTCCGCGTGGTGGAGGCCTCCCACGTGAACGCCTACGCCTTCCCCGGGGGCTCCATCGCCTGCACCCGGGGCATCCTGCTGGGCCTGGACAACGAGGCGCAGCTGGCGGCCCTCCTGGGCCACGAGATCGGGCACGTGAACGCGCGGCACACGGCGGCCCGCATGAGCCAGGGGTTGCTGATGCAGCTCGCGGTGGTAGGCACCACCATCGCCGTGGCCGCGAAGGACGAGCGCTACGCCCCCATCGCCGGCACCGTGGGTTCCCTGGGCTCGGGGCTGCTCCTGGCCAAGTACAGCCGGGACGACGAGCGGCAGGCGGATGCCCTGGGCATGGAATACATGGTGCGCCAGGGCTACAACCCCGAGGGCATGACGGGTCTCATGCGCATGCTCAACGGGCTCCACGACAGGGAACCCAACCAGCTCGAGATGATGTTCGCCAGCCATCCCATGAGCCAGGAGCGCCTCGCCAACACACAGAAGGCCATCGCCGAACGCTACAAGGACGGCGCCTCGCGCCCCCTCTTCCGGGAGCGCTACATGGACGAGACGGAGCCCCTGCGCCGCTTCAAACCTGCGGTGGAGGCCATCCAGAGGGGAGACAAGGCCTTCGGCGGCGGGAAGCCCGAGGCCGCCAAGCCCCACTACGGCGAGGCGCTGAAGGCCTTCCCGGACGACTACGAGGCCCTGGTGAAGATGTCCCGCTGCCTGCTGGTGCAGAAGCAGGTGAAGGAAGCGCGGGTCTACGCCGAGCGCGCCAAGGCCGTGAAGCCCGGCGAAGCCCAGGCCCTGGCCGCCCTGGGACTTGCGGCCCTGCAGCAGAAGGACTTCGCCGCCTCCCACAACGAGTTCAGCGGCTACATGAAGCTCCTGCCGGGCAACCCCGGCATGTACTTCCTGGATGGCTACTCCCTCGACAACCTGGGACGGCGTCCGGAGGCCGCCAGCCTCTACCGGAAGTACCTCGACACCGGCGCCACGGACAAGGCCGCCCAGTACGCCCAGAGCCGCCTCGCGGCCTGGCAGTAGGTGAACCCATGGCCCAGCGGAAAACCCCAGAGGCAACCACGCAAGCGTTCTTCACACCGGCCCTGTTCCGCTTCCTGCGGGACCTCCAGGAAAACAACGACCGCGAGTGGTTCCAGGCGAACAAGGACCGGTTCGAGTCGGAGGTCCGGCAGCCCATGCTGGCCTTCATCATGGCCCTGGGAGATCCCCTCCAGCGCCTCAACAAGCACTTCCTCGCCGACCCGCGGCCCCTGGGCGGCTCCATGTTCCGCATTGTCCGGGACACGCGGTTCTCCAAGGACAAGAGCCCCTACAAGACCAACGTCGGCGCCCAGTTCCGGCACCGGGAGTGCCCCCGGGATGTCCACTCGCCGGGCTTCTACCTGCACCTGGAGCCGGGCGGGTGCTTCGTGGGCGCGGGGCTCTGGCACCCCGATGCGGACTCCCTGCGGAAGGTCCGGGAGCGCATCGTCAGCCACAGCAAGGACTGGCAGGCCCTGGCGAAGGCGGGCCTCGAGGTGCACGGCGACACGCTCCAGCGCGTGCCCCAGGGCTTCGACGCCAAGCATCCCCTGGCCGAGGCCCTCAAGCTCAAGGACTTCTACACGGACACCGCCCTCGCGGAGCGGGACCTGTGCGCCCCCGACTTCCTGGAGCGCTTCGTCGGGATCTGCCGGAGCAACCTGCCCCTCATGGCCTTCCTCACCAAGGCCCTGGACCTGCCCTGGTAGCGATCCTCGCCGGGTGCGTACGGCTTTTCGGGAAGTGAACAGGTTCAGACGCGCCCGGCCAAGGCCCGTCCTGTGTAAGAGGCAGGGTTGTCCGCGACGGCCCGGGGAGACCCCTGGGCCACGAGGCGTCCCCCACCGGGGCCGCCTTCGGGCCCCAGGTCGATGACCCAGTCCGCGGCAGCGATGAGCTCGAGGTCATGCTCCACCACCACCACGAGGTGGCCGGCGCGGGCCAACCGCCGCAGCGCCTCCGTCAGGCGCGCCACGTCCTCGAAGCCCAGACCGCGGGCGGGCTCGTCCAGCAGCAGCGCCGCACGCCCCCGCGGAGCGGCCGCCAGCACCCCGGCAAGCCGCAGCCGCTGGAACTCTCCGGCGGAAAGGGTGCGCGCCTCCTGACCGAGGCGAAGGTAGCCCAGGCCCAGATCCCGCAAGGCCGCCAGGGGCGCGGCCAGGAACCGCTCCTTCGGGAAGGCCTCCAGGGCCTCGGCCACCGTGGCGTCCAGGATCTGCGCCACGTTCCGGCCTTCCACGTGGCAGGCCAGCACGTCTTCCTGGAAGCGCTGGCCCCCGCAGGTCTCGCAGCCCACGGTGACATCGGGCAGGAGGTCCATGGCGACGGTGACCACCCCCCGTCCCTCGCAGGCCTCGCAGCGTCCGCCGGGGGAGGCCGTGGAGAAGTGGCGTGCCGTGAGCTTGCGCGCCTTGGCTTCTGCTGTCGCCGCAAAGCGCCTGCGGAGGGGTTCCGCCAGGCCCAGGAGGGTCAAGACGGTGCTGAGTCCGCCCGCGTCCGCGTCCTGGGCGAGGGAGAGCACCTCCGTCAGCGGAGCATGGAGCGCTATGGCCCGGCAGCCCGTGGGGCCGCGTCCCCCTTGGGAGGCCCGCAGGGAAGCACCCAGCACCTCGCGCACGAGCGTGGACTTCCCGCTGCCCGAAACCCCCGTGACGACGGTGAGTGCGCCCAGGGGGAAGATGACCTCCAGGTCCTGGAGGGCCGAATCGCCGGACAGCGGATGCTCGCTGCC
>CAYZND010000266.1:0-5197 GCA_964479495.1 uncultured Mesoterricola sp. | reverse complement strand
GGGACAGGCGGGGTGGGTTCTCGAAGAGCTGGATCATGCCGATCCCGGTGGGACCTTTGAGCGCGCCCAGGCGCACGGTCCTCGGTGCGGAGCCCTGGGCGAAGGCCACCACGGAGGCGAGGAAGACAGCGGCAAGGCGGGTGATGCGTTTCATGACTCGAGCTCCCGAGGTGCATTATGACGCAGGCTCGCGGAGCCCGGGCCGTCCGGTCCTCAATCCTCGAGATCCTCGGTGTTCCGTTTCCAGGCCAGCTGCCCGCACGCCCCGGCGACATCCTGACCCCGGCTGCGGCGGACGCTGACGGTGAGTCCCTGACTGGAGAGGTAGCGCCCCAGCTCATCAATGCGCAGCTCCTCGGGGGGCTGGTAGCCCGGCCCGCCCGTCTCCTGGGCGTTGAGGGGGATGAGATTGATCTTGGAGGGGAACTTCTTCGCGAAAGCGGCAAGACGGCGGCCGTCCTCGAGGCTGTCGGTGACGCCTTGGATGAGCACGTACTCGAGGGTGATCCGCTCGCCCTTGTCGAGGGGGAAGGCGCGCAGCGCTTCGGCAAGGGCCTGCAGGTTCCAGACGCGGTTCACGGGCATGATGCGGGAGCGGTGTTCGTCCGTGGTGCCGTTGAGGCTGAGGGCCAGGCGCGGGCGAGGGGCGAAGGTGCCCAGGCGACGGATGCCCGTCACCAGGCCGGAGGTGCTGAGGGTGACGCGCCTCGCGGGGATGGCGAGGCCATCGGGATCGTTCAGCAAGCGGAAGGCTGCCATGACGTGATCGAGGTTGTGCATGGGCTCGCCCATGCCCATGAAGACCAGGTTCACGGGCGCCCCGGCCGGGTGCGAGTGGTGGATCAGCAGGGCCATCACCTGCCCGGCGATCTCCGCGCTCGTGAGGTTGCGCTGGATGCCCATGCGCCCGGTGGCGCAGAACGTGCAGCCCATGGCGCAGCCCACCTGACTGGAGAGGCAGAGGGTGGCGCGGCCCTCGTAGGGCATGTGGACCCCTTCGACGACGCGGCCATCCGCCATGCGGAAGGCGTGCTTGGTGGAGCCGTCCGCACTGGCAACGCTCTCCACGATTTCCGGCCAGCGCAGCTCCACGGCCCTTTCCAGTTTGGCCCGCAGGGCCTTGGACAGGTGCGTGAAGGCGGACCATTCGGTCCAGCGGTGAAGATAGAGGCCTTCGAAGACCTGGTCAGCCCGGAAGGGCTTCTCTCCCAGGCTCGCCATCAGCTCCCGGAGCTGGGCCCGGTCCATGCCGGCCGCGTTCGGCAGGGATGCGGGCGGCTGCTCCGGAGCAGGCCGGTCCCAGGGGCGGGTCTCGTCCATGGATTCAGTCCAGGGAGATCTTGAACTTCCGGAGGAAGGCCCGGTCCTCTTCCGACCACTCGGTTCGCTCGCGGTCGGGCTTCTCGCGGCCCGGTCTCTCCAGCGGAGTTCCCTCTTCACTGCTCTGGAACGGGATGATCGCCGTGTCCTGCTCCTCGTCGGATTCCAGGGGCGCCTCGCTGCGGCGGTGCAGGGCCAGGGTCGCCTCGATCATGAGGCCCACCTCGAAGCCGCTCTCCTGGATCTGCCGGGCGAGTTCGCGGCACTGCTCATCGGTGACCAGAGCCTGCACCAGCGCCTGGCCCAGGCGGTCCACGAGTTCGCGCAAGTGCTCGGGAATCTCCATGACCGCCTCCGGGGGCCATTCTACATCAGCCCCGGATCCCGAAAGGGGTCGCTGGCCTGCGGCTGTTGGCGTACGTTGGATGCCATGGAACGCGTCCTTGTGAGCGCCTGCCTCCTCGGCGATCCGGTACGGTACGACGGTGCCGCCGCCACCGCCGACCACCCGGTCCTGCGCCGCTGGCGCGGCGAGGGCCGCATCGTCTCCTGCTGTCCCGAGGTGGCCGCGGGCCTTCCGATCCCGCGGGCTTGTGTGGAGCTGGAGCGGGCCGGCGCGCTTTCCCTGCTGGAGGGCCGCGCCCGGGCCCTGGCCCAGGATGGCGGGGACGTGACCGAGGCGTTCCTCGTGGGTGCCCGCCTGGCCCTGGATACCTGCCGGGATCTGGGCATCCACGTGGCGGTGCTGAAGGAGCGGAGCCCTTCCTGCGGCACCGGCCTGATCTACGATGGCACCTTCACGGGCTCCCTGGTGCCTGGACAGGGTGTCGCGACGGCGCTGCTGCGGCAGCACGGCATCGCGGTCTTTGCCGAGCATCAGTGGGAGGAGGCCGATCGCCGTCTGGCCGAGCGGGAGGGACGCTGACATGTGGGCGCTGTCATGGCAGGGCCCCGCCATCATCGAATAGGAACAACGGAGATCCTGTCATGCCCCGTCCTCCCCTGTTGCCCCTCATCGACTGGCCCGCCGTGTTCGGGTCCGGTGCCACCTACGAAGCCTGGCTGGTTGGAGCGGAGTCCGAGGAGCGCCGGCGCACGATGGAGGCCCACCGGGCCTCGCTGACGTTGTATCCCCAGGTCCTGGGCTTCCTCGCCGCCTTGCCCCGGACCGTCCGCGTGGTGGCCATCGCGGAGGACTGGTGCGGGGACGTCGTCCGCCATGTTCCGATCCTGCAGCGGCTGGCCGAAGCCGCGCCGAAGATGCAGGTGCGGTTCATCTCGCGGGCCTCGCACCCGGAAGTCTTTACGCGCTTCCTCACCAACGGGGGGGAGGCGATCCCCAAGTTCATCTTCCTCAGCGAGGCCTGGGTGGAGTGCGGGAACTGGGGTCCCATGCCCGAGCCCTGCAAGGAGCTCATCGCCCGGGGCAAGGCCTGCGGCGACGTGGGCACTGCCCGGAAGAAGGTCTCCGCCTTGTATGAACTGGACACGAACCGGCGCATGGTGATCTCGGAGCTTTCGCGGCTCCTGGACCTGGCCACTGCCGCCGAACCCTGAAGGAGAACCCATGACGAACGCCATCCGATTCCACGAGTTCGGAGGCCCCGACGTGCTGCGCCTGGAGGCGATGAACCTGCCGGATCCCGGCCCCGCGGAAGCCCGCGTGCGCCAGGAGGCCTGCGGCCTCAACTTCCTGGACACCTATCAGCGGAGCGGACTCTACAAGGTGCCGCTGCCCTCGGGTGCGGGGAACGAAGGCGCCGGCGTGGTGGAAGCGGTGGGGTCCGCCGTCACGCACCTGAAGGTCGGAGACCGCGTGGCCTATGCCGGCGGGCCCATCGGCGCGTACGCCGAAGCGCGAAACATCCCGGCCGATCGTCTTTGCGTGCTGCCCGAGGGCATCTCCTTCGAACAGGGCGCAGCCATGATGCTCAAGGGCATGACGGTGCAGTACCTGATCCGCCGTACCTATCGGGTCCAACCCGGCGATACGGTGCTCTTCCATGCGGCCGCCGGCGGGGTGGGGCTCATGGCCTGTCAGTGGCTGAAGGCCCTGGGGGCCACCGTCATTGGTACGGCGGGCTCCGAGGAGAAGTGCGCACTCGCCCGGCAGCACGGTGCGGACCTCTGCATCAACTACCGCACCGAGAACTTCGTGGAGCGCGTGAAGGACTTCACGAACGGCGCCGGCGTGCCCGTGGTCTACGACTCCGTGGGCAAGGACACCTTCCTGGGCTCCCTGCAGTGCCTGCGCCCCTTCGGGTTGATGGTGAGCTTCGGCAACGCATCCGGTCCTGTGCCGCCCTTCGAGCCGGGCCTGCTGGCCCAGAACGGCTCCCTCTACTTCACGCGGCCCACGCTGTTCACCCACACCGCCAAGCGTGCGGACCTCGAAGCCATCTCCCAGGACCTGTTCGAGATCGTGCGCGCAGGCAAGGTGCGGATCGAGGTGGAGCGCCGCTACGCCCTCGCGGATGCGGCAGAAGCCCACCGCGACCTGGAAGCGCGCAGGACCACGGGGGCCGGCATCCTGGTGCCTTGAGCGCGTCTACTCGAACTGCTTGCGGAAGGCTTCGAAGGCGTCGCGCAGCTGGTTGAACTCTTCCCGGAGGGCGACCAGCTCCGCTTCAAGCTGTGTACGCGAAGGGGGTACCGAGGGACCTGTGGAAGGAACTGTCGACGCAGCCTCCGGGGCCCCGCCCAGGAGCTGGCCGAAGCGGGTCTCCTTGGTGCCGGGCTGGCGGGGCAGCCTGGCCACCAGCGGGGGATCCGCTTCGAGCATCACCCCCAGGGCCGCCTCCACCTCCTGCAGATCCTGGAAGGCGTACATCCGCGTGCAGCGGGCCCGCAGCTCTCCGGGGGTCTGGGGGCCGCGGAGCATCAGCTCGGCCAGGATGGCGGTCTCCTGCACCGAGAGACCCAGGGCGTCCGCCAGACGGTGCTCGAACTTCCGCGTCCGGCTGCCGGCGGCATCCACGAACCAGACCACCTGCCTCCGCCGCAGGTCTTCCAGCGCCGACGCAACCGTGTCCTCCTCCAGGGCCATCACGGGGTCGCGGTTGGTGCTCTGGTTGCAGGCGTTCACCAGGGCGTTCAAGGTGAGCGGGTAGTAGTCCGGCGTGGAGAGCTGCTTCTCCACCAGACAGCCCAGTACCCGCTGTTCCGTGAGGTTCAGTGGCGTCTCGAACATGGGCGAGCCTCCTCCGTGGTTATAGACCGTACTCCGCCCAGCGCTGTGTGATCCGGGTCAGGATCTCTTCGGGGAAGGCGAGATCCTTGGGCCATTCGCGCGGGAAGCGGTCAAAGGGCTGGCTCTTGCGGGTGGCGTCGATGCCCACCTTGCTGCCGAAGGCGAAGCGGTCGCTGCTGTGGTCGAGCACGTCCAGGGGACCTTCGGTGAAGAGCAGGTCCCGGCGGGGATCCACATTGGAGGTGACCCGGAAGAGCACCTCGTTCAGGTCCCGGGGGTCGATGTCCGCGTCCACCACCACGATGGCCTTGGTGAACATCATCTGCCCCAGCCCCCAGATGGCGTTCATGACCTTCTGGGCCTGGCCGGGGTATTCCTTCTTGATGGCGACGACGGCGAGGTTGTGGAAGGCGCCCGCCGGGGGCAGGTGCAGGTCCACGACTTCCGGGATGAGGAGGCGGACGAGGGGCAGGAAGATGCGCTCCGTGGCCAGGCCCAGGTAGGCATCCTCCTGGGGCGGGCGTCCCACGATGGTGGCGGGGAACACGGGGTGCTTGCGCATCGTGATGGCTTCGACGTGGAGGACCGGATAGTCGTCCGCCAGGGAGTAGTAGCCCGTGTGGTCCCCGAAGGGGCCTTCCCGCCGCAGTTCGCCGGGATCCACCCAGCCTTCGATGACCAGCTCGG
>CAYZND010000265.1:0-5197 GCA_964479495.1 uncultured Mesoterricola sp. | reverse complement strand
CAGATCGGCGAGCCGATGCGGTCCGAAGGGCTGTAGACGGGGATCTCCTGGCGGGTCGGAGGATCGGAGGGCTCGAAGATGTCGTGGAGGCCCAGCAGGCTTGCGGGATGCCGGGCGTTCAGCTCGATGAGGATCCGGTCCGCCAGGCGCAGGTAGGTGTTCGAGGCGCCCACCGACGTGGAGAGCACGATGCCGCCGCCCGGCGTGATGTCGCAGGCTTCCACCACCGCCCAGTGGATGGGCCCCAGGAAGCCGTAGCGCGCGTTCTGGGGCAGCACCGAGAGGTGCATGTCCACGAAGCGCACCTGCCCCGCATTGATCTGCTTGCGCAGGGTCGCGTTCGACTGGTACGGCGTGCGGAAGCTGATGGCCTCGGCCTCCGCCAAGGCGCCATCCAGGCTCTTGCCCGTGGAGGCTCCGGTGAGCACGCCCACCTTGAACGCCCGTCCCGCCGCGTGCTCACGCTTGGCCTTCTCCGCCAGGGCCGCGGGGATGGCCTTGGCCGCCCCGGCTGGCGTGAAGCCGCTGAAGCCGATGGTCTGGCCGTCCTGGATGAGTTCGGCCGCTTCGGCGGCGGTCAGGGTGGGGAACGGCAGAGACATGGAAGGCTCCCGTAGGAATCGCACCAGGGCCCCATCCGGTCAGCGCTTCGCGGAGCGGGGCGGCTCCTTTCACTCTAGTCCGGCCACCAGTCGGCCACAATCCGTGGGGCCCTCGGATCAGGTCCCCCGGTATTCCCTCAGCAGGGCCTGGAGCCGGGCCACGAGATCCTCGGGCAGGACGGGCTTGAACAGGACCTCCGCCCCTTCCACCGTGGGCTCGCGATCCGTGCTTTCCTCCATGTGATGGGCCGTCACCAGCAGGATGGGCAGCTCCCGGAGCGCGGCCACCGGCGAGGCGCGCAGGGCCCGGATGAGGGCGTCCCCCCGGAAGCTGGGCATGAGGAAGTCCAGAAGCATCGCATCCGGGGCCGCCTGCTCCAGGGTCTTCATCACCGACGTCAGGCTCTCGGGTGGGATCTCCAGGGGCTTGAAGCCGTTCCGCCGCAGGCAGTTCATGTGGTAGTGGCGGCTCAGCTGGCTGTCATCCACCACGGCCACCACCCCCTGGCAGTCCAGGGACCAGCCCAGGTCCACTTCCAGCTGCCCCCGCAGGAAGTCCTCCACGCACTCAGCCAGCTCCTGGGGCGCCACGGGCTTGCGCAGGTAGTGGATGTTCCCCATGTGCTGGAGGAACCGGGCCAGCTTCCGGTCCCCGTGGGCGGTCAGGAGCAGGATCTTCAGCTCCTTCAGGTGGGTGTCCTCCCGGCAGGCCCGGATCAGCGTCATGCCCGGGCAGCCGGGCATGATCAGATCGGCCAGGAGCAGGTCGAAGGCCTGTTCGTGGAGCCTTCCCAGCACCTCGAAGAGGCAGGAGGGCACGATCTCCTGGACTTCGTGCCCCCCCTGCTTCAGGCAGGCCATGGCGAAGAGCCTCGCGCTGGGGTTGTCGTCCACGACCGCAATCCGAGCCATACGTGCCTGTCCCTATGCTCCCATCGGCTGGAACCGGCCTCCGCCTTACATCTCGCTAGCGCCGAGGGTCCACCACGATGGTGGCATCCGGGGCCGGGCAGGCAAAGACGCAGAGCCCGCAGCCGGTGCAGCGGCTCTCGACGACCGCGGGATGAGCCCGTTCGCCCTCGACAGAAAGTTCCATCCGGATCGCCTCCTCCGGAAAGGGGCAGCGATCCACGCAGATCCGGCAGTCCTCCGCATCCCGTCCCTCCCCGGGCCAGGTGAGACACAGGGAGGGCCGGATGCGTGCCGTGCCCATCTTCACGGCCCGGGGACCTTCCAGGTCCTCGCCCGCCACCCGTCGGCGGGGCGGCAGAAGCGCCCCTTCGGGACAGGCGGGGATGCAGGGCAGCTCGGCACAGAGGAAGCAGGGCATGCTCCGCGGATGGATTAAGGGCGTCCCCGCCGAGAGCCCCGATCCCGGCGGCGCCTTGCGGATGGCCGCCTCCGGGCAGGCGGGCAGGCACTTGTCGCAGCGGGTGCAGGCCGTCAGGAAAGCCAGCTCGTCCAGCGCCCCGGGCGGCCGCAGCAGCTCGGGCCCCGCGCTCACCACGGCATCCTCGATGCGCTGGGCCACGAACCCCGCCAGGACCGTACCCAGGGACTTGAAGAAGTCCCCGCGCCCCTGAGGTTCATCGAGCTTGCGCGGCATGGATTCAGTGTAGGCCACTGGATCACAACAACGCCGCCCAGGGAGCGGTTCGAAAGGAAAACCCCCTGTCGAGGTCTGTTCAGTGCTGCTTACCCTTGTAAAATCATAGAATCGACTATTGTTGCTCGTCGATTTACCCTCACCACGACGGACAATGGCCTTCCTATCTTGCTGCTGGGGAAATCATGGTGCTCCGTCGATGCCGCATGGCCACGCTCCTGTTGATGTCCGCAACCCTTCCTTTTCGCCTCCATGCCGATGAGGGTTTCTGGCGATTCGAGAACCCGCCAGTGCAGCTCATCCAGTCACAGAGCGGCTTCGCTCCGGATGCGGCCTGGCTGGATCACCTCAAACAATCCGTACTGAAAGTTTCCTGCAAGGATGGCGGCGGCACAGCCTCCTTCGTCAGCGCGGAAGGTCTGGTGCTGACCAATCACCACATCGTCTCCCCACTCCTCCGCAACCTGTCCAGCTCCACCCATGACTACCTGGAACAAGGTTTCATCGCCCGGGAACGCTCCCAGGAAGTCCTACTGCCGGGTCTGAAACTTGAGCTACTTGTCTCATCCCGCGATTTCACACGTGAACTCCTGGCGGGCCTGAAGGACTTTCGCGAACAGGAACCGGGAGGCAACCTTTCTGAGGCGCAAATCAAGCTGTGGTTGGAGAAGCGCTTGGAGCAGGAAGACAAGCGGACAGGCTTGCGCCATGAATTCGCAGTTCAGGAAAACCCATGGCAGGTCTGGCTCCACGCCTACAAACGGTTCGATGATGTCCGCCTGGTGATGGCACCGGAGCGTCGCGAGGTCGGTCTTGGGGAATCCCTGGAAACGGAGACCTTTTTCAACCCGAAGATGGACATCTGCCTGCTTCGAGCGTACGAGCAAGGCCAACCGGTCAAGCCTGCGCACCACCTGAAGTGGTCGCGGCAAGGCCTTTCCGCCGGGGGCTGGACCTTCTCTGCCGGATTTCCAGGCTTCTCGCAGCGTCGACTTCCCGCGGCTTTCGCGCTCTTCAACTACGGCACCGAGATCCCTCTGGCGGTTGGGGCTCTTCAACGACGAAGAGCCCAGCTACAGCAGTACAGCACTAAGAATGCCGCCCGAGCGGGCCAAGTGACCGAGGCCCTCGCGGATATTGGAAGGCGATTGGCCTATTGGGCCGCGGAAAAGAAGAGTCGTTTCATCCGAACCGACCAAGCATCGTTTAGGCAGATGCGCACCCTTGAATCAAGCCAGCGGGCTGAGCTTCGGGACCACAAGGACCTGGAAGCACTCGCCGGTGCGGCATGGGATGAGCTGGACGCAAAAGTGCTGGCCCTGGAAACACTGGCTCCCCAGGCGCAGCTCTTGTGCGAACCAGATCGGAACCTTCTGTGTGGAGCCCTGGAAACCGCTACAGGCCTTGTCCGCCTCGTCCGGGAAGCCCAGAAACCCCTTGCGGATCGATTGCCGGGTTACTACCGCGAGGAGGACATACCGAAACGACTGCAGACCTTCCTGGCGCTTCAACCCTTGAACCGTGACCTGGAAACGGAATACCTCGCCTTTGGGCTGGAGGAGCTCTTCAGTTCAATGGGCTCCCTCAATCCCCACGTAATAGCGCTTCTGGGCGACCGATCACCACGGGAGCTCGCGAAAGAAGCCATCTCACACACACGCATCGATCAGGCCGCCTTCCTGGAGAGACTCCTGGAGCCTGGGTTCCTCGAACGATGCGACGATCCACTCATCCGGCTCGCGGGGAAAGTGGAAACGTGGCGCCAGGAGGTCGATTCCCAATGGCGCAAGCAGCGGCAATCCGTGACCGCCTCCGTGGAACAGATCGTCGAGGCCCGGAGGCTTCTGGAAGGTGACCTCTCCTATCCAGATGCGGATAGTAGCCTGCGATTCAGTTTTGGTAAGCTTCAACCCGCCGCATGGACGGGCGGTGCATCCGAGTTCACGCGGCTCGGGGACATCCACGAGACCGTTCGGTCCCCACGGTGGATCCAGCGGACGTCGAAGTGCCCTGCGGAGCTTCCCCTCACCTTCACCATGAGCAACGACTTTCTTCCCGGGTCCTCCGGTTCGCCGGTCGTGAACCAAGCCGGCGAGCTGGTGGGTCTCGGATACCAAAGCTCCCACGGCCCCTTGGCCTACCTGAGCCGCGACTTCTCAGGAGCCGTGGATGTGCGGGCAATTCAGTGGTTATTGGCCGATATCTACGACGCTAAACCCCTGGTCGATGAGCTGCTGGGAACCCTCCCCAAGTAGGCTCGTGGACGTCACGTCCTCAGCGCATCCAGACAGAGGAACGGTACTTCCAGGTGCAGGCCGCCCCGCTCCAGGGCCAGGCGGTTCAGGCGCCCCTCGAAGAAGGCCATGAACTCGGTGGCCTGTTCCGGCGGCAGGATCGCCACCCAGGGGGGCAGGAAGGCTAGGCGGATGAACCAGTGCTGGAAGAGGGCCGTGCCATTGAGGAAGGACCAGGTGAAGGAGGACTCGGTGGTCTTCCGCACGGTGAAGCCGGCCTCCTCCACGAGATCCTGCCACTCCTGCGCGGTCTTGCGCTTGGCGCGGATGTGGGCGTGAAGGGCCTCCACCTCGGCCTTCAAGCCCCGGTCCTCCAGGAGCATCTGGAACAGCTCGTAGAACAGGGCGAAGGTGCCGGGGAGGTTGGCGGTCATGACCAGCTGTGCCCGCACCGCGGCGACCCGGGCGCACTCGGCGAGGACCTGTGGTGCGTCCTTCACGTTGTTCAGGCCGTTGTTGGAGACGATCAGGTCGAAGCTGCGGTCCTCGAAGGGCATGGCCTCGGCCTCGCCTTCCACCAGCTCCAGGTTGGTGATCCCGCGCAGCGCGGCCTTGGCGCGGGCCCGCTCGAGCCCGGCCTGCCAGGGGTCCAGCCCCGTGACCTGGCCCCGGGGGCCGAGGCGCGCCGCCAACTCCAGCAGCGGGAAGCCCGTGCCGCAGCCCAGGTCCAGGATCTTCATGCCCGGCAGGAGCCT
>CAYZND010000264.1:359-5219 GCA_964479495.1 uncultured Mesoterricola sp. | reverse complement strand
CCAGCAAAGGAAGCGAGAAACCATGGAACGGAGGAAGGTCCATCGACTGCGCATCGGCCGGGAGCTGCCGGAACGCCGAAAACAGGTCTTTGACCGGCGCAGGCACACGTCGATCCTGAGAATCCTGTTCATTCCCTGGCGCCGCCTCTTTTCCGAATTCTCATCGGTCAAGTTCTTCACCTGATGGGGCGCCTTGGTCCATACCTGGGGCCTGATCAAGGAAGCGGAGGAAGCCGCGTGAGATGGCACGGAGATACGTCCAGCCGCGCGGCCGACCTTCCTCTCGACCAGCCCCCCTACCCGCGCATGGCCTCCACGATCACCATGCGGCTCGCCTTCCAGGCTGGGATGAACCCGCCCAGGATCCCCATGATGACGCTGAAGGCGAGGCCTTGCCCTACGAGGGCCGGGGTGACCGCAAAGGCGTAGCCCACGTCGGAGAAGGTGTTCATGCTGGTGGCCCCGGTCTGCATGCCGTTGAAGAAGGTGGCGCCGAGGCAGCCCAGAGCACCGCCCAGGAGGGTCAGGAGGATGGCCTCCCATTGGAAGCTGGCCAGGATTTCCCGGCGGCGGTAGCCCAGGGCCCGCAGGGTTCCGATCTCGGAGGTCCGTCCCGCGATGGCGGAGAACATGGTGTTCATGGCGGCGAAGATGGCGCCCACCGTGAGGATGACGGTGATGATCTGGCCGAGGATCTGCATGGGCTTGCCCGCGTCCCCCATCTCCGCGAAGTAGCGGGGCTCCGTCTTGGCCTCCAGTTTCAGCCGCACATCGCTCTCCATCTCGGCGATGAAGGCCGGGGCATTCTCCGGTCGGCGCATCCGCGCCAGGACGCTGGAGAAGGCGTTGTTGCGGTGGAAGGCCTGGGTCAGGTCGTTGGCATCGATCCAGATCTCGGAGTCGAAGGCGCTGCCGTCCCCGTCGAAGATGCCCACCACGGTCCAGCGCCGGGAGGCCATCTCGAAGGTATGACCCAGCTCGAGCCCTACGTACTTGCCCACCATGCGCCGGGGCACCACCGCCTCGCTGAGGTTGGGCTGGAACCAGCGCCCCGCCACGAGCCGCACCTGCTCCCGCATGCGGATACCCGCGGGCGTCGTTCCCCGGACGCTCACGGACATGCTGCCCGTCCCATCCGCCAGGGGCACCTGCTTGGTGACCACCGCGTCGGTGGTCACGAGGGGCCCTTCCTCGTCTCGGGCGATGAGGGGGTGGGTGGAGATGAGCCGCGCCTGGTCCCGCATGACCACGCTCATCAGCTCCACCCGGGCGTTGGGCCGCAGCACGATGACCTGGTCGTCGCGCCCGCTCTTCACGTAGGTCTTCTGCACACCCGTGGCCATGGAGCGCACCACCACGAAGATCATCACCACGATGGCCACGGCCCCCATGGTGGCCAGCGTCCCCACCCAGCGCTGCCAGAGGGAGCGCCAGTTGTAGCTCAGGGGCACGGGGTAGCGGAAGGCCGCCCAGACGAGCCAGGCAAGGTAGGGAGCGAGGAGGATGAAGAAAAACGTCATCATCACAGCGCCCTCAGGGCTTCGACAATGGGCTTTCGGCTGGCCTGGTAGGCGGGGATGAAGGTGGAGAGCAGGCCCAGCGCCAGGGTGCAGACGAGGCAGAGCATCAGCGTGTCAGGCTGGATGTAGAAGTCCGCCATCCAGGGCAGGACGGCACTGGCCAGGCCGGCGGTCACCTTCGCCACGGCCATGGCGAGCCCCACGCCCAGGAGGCCACCCAGGAGGGACAGCAGGAGGCCCTCCGCCAGGAGCAGGCTCATCACGCGCCCCGTCGTGAAGCCCAGGGCGCGCATGACGGCGATCTGGGTGGAGCGCTCCCGGATCATCATGGCCATGGTGCTGGCGGTGACGATGAGGATGGCCACCAGCACGGCGCTGGTGATGGAGTGCAGCATGGTCCCGAAGTCGCCGAACATCTTCATCATGTTCAGGTTGAAGGCGTTCTCGCTCATGGAGAGGGTCTCGGGAGAGGCGTTGGCGAAGTTGCGGTCGATGCGCTCGCTGAGCTTCGGGATGTCCCGTCCGTTCTTCACGCGCACCACGAAGGAGCCCACCCGGCCCTTCATCCAGGGCACGGCCTCCTGGATCTGCTTGAGATCGAAGATCAGGGCCTGCTCATCGGACTGGCGCTT
Organism: uncultured Mesoterricola sp.; assembly: GCA_964479495.1. Lineage (GTDB taxonomy): Bacteria > Acidobacteriota > Holophagae > Holophagales > Holophagaceae > UBA1801. The sequence continues at coordinate 3,067 of CAYZND010000264.1, read as the reverse complement.
GCCCTTGAAGATGGCCCGTACGTTGAGCCGCACGGTCATATCGAAGATGGGGCTGCGCAGGGGGATCACGTCCCCCAGCTTCCAGCCGTACTTGTCCGCCAATGACTTCCCCACTGCACAGCCATTGCCGTCCATGAGGAAGTCCCGCACCTGCTCCGGGGGCAGGCTGTCCAGGCCCGCCTCCTCCCGGTAGACCCTCAGGTAGGTGTCCTTCTGGACCGCGAAGTTCGCGAAGAAGTTCTTGGGATCCTTGTACTCGCCACCGAACCACTGGAACTGGGTCACGGCCTCTACCTCGGGCTGGGCCCGCAGGAAGTTGCCGTAGCTCTCGGGGATGACGTTGGTGAAGGAGGCCTTGTCCTGGACCACGAGCCGGGAGCCGCTGGCGGCGCTGGTGGTGAGCGCGTCGATGGTGCCCAGGAAGCCCTGCATGAGGGCCACCAGGAACACCGAGAGGGTGATGAAGAGCAAGGTGAGCACCGTCCGCAGGCGGGAGCGGAAGAGGGAGCGGACAATCAGGCTCAGGTACTTCAATGGATCGCGTGGCCTTTGACGATGGGTTCCTGGTGGGGCAGCTCGTGCACCTCGACGGTGCGATCCAGGACGCCTTTCTCCAGGTGGATCTGGATGTGGGCGTGGTGGGCGGCCTTGGGGTCGTGGGTGACCATGACGATGGTCTTGCCCAGCTCCTCGTTGAGGTGCTGGATGAGGTTCAGGACCTCCTCGGCGTTCTTCGCGTCGAGGGCGCCGGTGGGTTCGTCCGCGACGATGAGGTCCGGGTCATGCACGATGGCCCGGGCGATGGCCACCCGCTGTTCCTGGCCGCCGGAGAGCTGGCGAGGGTAGTTGTGCATGCGGTCCGTGAGGTTCACCAGCTCCAGGGCCTCCAGCACCTTCTCCTTCCGCTGGGCCCGGCTGAGGTCCGTGAGCAGCAGGGGCAGCTCGATGTTCTCGTAGGCGTTCAGCACCGGGATCAGGTTGTAGTTCTGGAAGATGAAGCCCACGTTGGTGGCCCGCCAGCCCGCCAGTTCGTTGTCGTCGAAGTCGTTCAGGCGGTAGCCGCAGACCTCCAGCTCCCCGCCCGTGGGCCGGTCGATGCCCGCCAGCAGGTTCAGGAGGGTCGTCTTGCCGGAGCCGCTGGGACCCATCAGCGCGTAGTAGCCCCCCCGGGGGATCTCCAGGTCGATGCCCGTCAGCACGGGGATCTCCAGGGTGCCCCGGTAGTAGCTCTTGGCCAGGCCCGTGAGGCGGATGATGGGTTCGCCGTTCATCACTCGTCCTTGGCCTTCACGCGCCGGCCTTCTTCGAGCTTCACTTCCTGGGGTACCACCAGGATGGGCAGGTCCGCGGGGATGCCCTTGGCCTGGAAGCCCACGGGGTTCTCCGCCCCCAGCTCCACAGGCAGGAGCGCGGCCTTTCCTTCCTTGAGCGTCCACAGGAAGGGCTTGCCCTGCCGGCGCACGACCTGCTCCCGTCCGACAAAGAGCGTCTCTGCCGGGAACGGCTCGCCCAGGAAGGTGACCTTGGCGCCCATGTCGGGCACCAGGCTGGGATGTTTTTCAAGGAGCGCCACGCGCACCACGACGACCGCCTTCTGGCGGTTGGAGGTGGGGTAGATCTCCCGCAGCTCCCCCTTGAGCGGCTTGGCGTTGGGCTCCGCGTCCAAGGCGTCCACGCGCACTTCGGCGGGCATGCCCTTCCGGAGCTTCACGATGCCCGTCTCGTTCACCTCCACTTCCAGCTCCAGGGTGTCGAAGTCCGCCAGGACCGCCACGGCATTGATGGCATTGGCGCCGCCGGCGCTGCCGGGACTGACGGTCTCGCCCACTTCCGAGAGCTTCTGGGTCACGGTGCCCGTGAAGGGCGCACGCAGGACCATGTTCTCCAAGGTCGCATCCTGGTAGCGCAGCTGGGCCCTATAGGTGGCGACGCTGGTGCGCAGCCGGTCCAGGCTGGCGCGGTCCAGGATCCCCTCCCGGGCCAGGGCCTCGCCCCGGGCCAGATCTGCTTCCGCCTGCTGCAGGTTCACGGCCGTCTGATCCCGGCCGGCCTGGGTATCCGCATCCTCGAGACGGGCGATGACCTGCCCCTTGTTCACGCGGGTACCCTCCTCCACGCCCAGCCAGGCGACGCGGCCGGGCACCTTGGCGCTCACGGTGGCGCGGTGCCGGGCCACCAGGTAGCCGCTGGCGGTGAGGACGGGGTTGCGGTCACCGGCCTTGTAGACCGTGGGGCGGCTCACGGAGAGGGGTAGAGGTGCATTCTTGAAGCCGTAGAAGGCGACACCGGCACCGACACCAAGCAACCCCAGAACGACCCATCCCCATGGGAAACGCTTCTTGATCACCGGCCTGCCATTGGCCATGGAACCCCCTGTCAAACCGTTCGATGCCGTACGTGCAGCCTCTCAGTATCGCACCCACCCTCGACCCTCCTGATGTCATGAATCGACGAACGGTCGAAAACGCAGGACGAACTCACAGGGGACGGAGCGCACTCCGTGCGGTGACCCAGCGTGACCCTGCGTCGGCCAGGCGAAGGAGGGCCTCGCGATGCTCCTCCCGGGCATACGGAACCCCGATCCGGGGTCCCCGCAGGAGGCCTTCCGGCGGTGATCCCTCGCGCAGCTCCAGCCCACCCGGCTCATAGAGGGGGTGCCCATTGAATGAGCGGTCCAGCCCCAGCGCCTGGGCCACTCGGCCAGGCCC
>CAYZND010000264.1:0-349 GCA_964479495.1 uncultured Mesoterricola sp. | reverse complement strand
GCCGTCCCCTGGGCCCCGGACCGGCGCTGCTGCAGGATCTCGAGACCTTCCACGGGTTCGCAGGATCGCAGAAGGACCGCGGAGCCCTCGCCCGCGGGCCCCGTCACGATGTTCAGCATGTGGTGCAGGCCGTAGCAGAGATAGACGTAGACGCGCCCTCCTTCCTCCCACATGGGCGCATTGCGCTCCGTCCTGCCGAACCGGCAGTGGCTCGCCGAGTCCTCCCTGCCGCCGTAGGCCTCCACCTCGGTGATCCTCAGCACGACCTCGGCGGAGCGCAGGTGCATGCCCAGCAGTCCCCGAGCCACCTCCTCGACGGGTCGGAGGTAGAAGGCGCGGGGAAGCAAGG
>CAYZND010000263.1:3571-5282 GCA_964479495.1 uncultured Mesoterricola sp. | reverse complement strand
GACCGGATCGGTCAGCCCTGGGACGCCGCTGCGGAGGCCGGCGCGGAACTGCGGGAGCGCTTCCTCGGTTTCTACGGAGCCACGCGGTGCCGGGACATCCTCGAGGCCATGGGCCCCCAGGAGAACAGTCACCTGTGCAAGCGCCTCTCGCAGTCCACGGCAAGCCTCGTGTGTGAAACCCTGAACGAGCTGGGCTGAGCATCCCGAGCGGTGCCACACTGGCGGTGGCCGTAGGCCCGCCCGAAAAAGGTCCCCATGCCCTCCTTCCCTGTCCTCGTCTTCCTCGTCCTCGCCGCCACCCTGGCGGGCTTCGTGGATGCGGTGGTCGGCGGCGGCGGCCTCATCACGATCCCGGCCCTGCTGATCGGGCTGCCCGGGCAGTCCTGGCCCGTGGTGTCGGGCACCAACAAGGTGGTGGCCTGCACGGGGACCACGGTGGCCGCCAGCCATTTCGTGCGCTCCAAGGTGCTCCACTGGCGGGAGATGGTGGGGCCCGTGATCGCCGCCATGGCCGGGGCCTCTCTCGGGGTCGCCGCGGCCTACTTCCTCTCCGGACGGTTCGACCCCTACCTGCGGCCCGCCATGATCCTCATCATGCTGGCCATGCTGGCCTGGACCCTCTACAAACCCGATGCGGGCCAGTTCCACGCCCCCCGGTTCGGACTCTCCCACCAGCGCACCCTGGCGGCGGCGATCGCCTTCTGCCTGGGCTTCTACGACGGTCTGTTCGGGCCAGGCACCGGGAGCATCCTGATCTTCCTGTTCGTGGCCGTGCTGGGGTTCGACTTCCTGCGGGCCTCCGCCCTCTCCAAGAGCGTGAACTGGGCTTCCAACATCACTTCCGTGGTGCTCTTCCTCTCCCAAGGGAGCTGGGTGCCCGTGGTGGCCCTCACGATGGCGGCAGGCAACGGCGTGGGCGGCTACCTGGGAGCCCGGGCGGCCCTCACCAAGGGCAGCGCGTGGGTACGGGTCATCTTCATCCTCGTGGTGAGCGCCCTCATCCTGCGGCTGGGGTGGCAGATCTGGAAGGGGTAGAAGCGGTTTCAGGGCCCCCGCGAAGCCACGACGGTGCCAGGCGCGGGTCGCAGCGCAAGCACGGGCCCGCAGGGCGAGGAGAGACATCATCAACGGGCCATGACGCCGCGAAGCATGCGCCTGGCGTCGTCCCTCCGGACAGGGGCGACGAGTGCTTCGCCTGGCGCTCCCTGCGCGGCACCGCGCGGGCTATGAAACCGCTTCTTACCGGCTACCCTAGATCCATGCCCGCCCCTCGACCCTATTCCTTCCTCCAGGACATGCTGTCCCGGCTGACGAGGTTCCTCTACCTGCTGTGGGGCGGCATGCTGCTGGGAACGCTGGCCTTCTTCGACCGCGTGCACCTGCCCGATTTCCTCTGGCACTGGCCCGAGGCGGCCCGCTTCGTCACCGGTCCCTGGGGCCGCGGCGTCTTCCTGGGCGTGGCCCTCACCATGCTCCTGAGTGCCCTGCTGGAGGCCTGGGAGCTGGTGGACCTGCTGCTGGTGCGATTCACGCACCACCACGACGCGGAGCACTGAGCCATGCGGAGCTTCGAAGCCTTCGTCGCAGACCGGTACCTGCGAACGCGGAAGAAGGGACGGGGCCCCCTCCGCGATCGCCCGCCGGGCGGGAGCGATCGCACATGCCTGAACGGCATGTGCGATCGGGGGGTTGTCCAAGCGCCCGCTCAGAC
>CAYZND010000263.1:0-3471 GCA_964479495.1 uncultured Mesoterricola sp. | reverse complement strand
TGCGGAGCTTCGAAGCGTTCGTGGCGGATCGATACCTTCGCACCCGAAAGAAGGGACGGGGCCCCCTCTGCGATCGCCCGCCGGGCGGGAGCAGGAGCACATGCCTGAACGGCATGTGCGATCGGGGGGTTGTCCAAGCGCCCGCTCAGACAGGAGGCTGCTAGTGCGGAGCTTCGAAGCGTTCGTGGCGGATCGATACCTTCGCACCCGAAAGAAGGGCGCCTTCGTGCGCGTCATGGTGGGCTTCGCCCGCTGGGGCATCGCCGTGGGCGTGTGGGCACTGGTGATGACGCTGGCGCTCATGAACGGCTTCCGGAAGGAGATCCAGGCGAACCTCTTCTCCGCCACGGCCCACTTCACCATCTTCCACATCGCGGGGAACCTCCCGGACACCGAGGCAACCCTTGCGAAGATCCGCGCCACGCCGGGCGTGGTGGCGGCCAGCCCCGTGAGCCTGGAGCAGGGCCTGCTGAAGCCCGCCAGCGTGAATGCCCCCCCGGAAGGCCTCCAGATCAAGGCGGTGGACCCCGCTTCCGCCCACAGCACCTCCTCCATCTTCGACAGCCTGCAGCCTTCCACCGTGGAGGACTTGAAGCCCGGCGAGATCCTCATCGGCAAGGAGCTCCAGGACAGCCTCAACCTGGTGCCGGGTGATGACGTGGCCATCGCCTTCCTGCGCATGGACCTGGGCCTCGCGGGCCTCCAGCCCCGCATGATGGCCTTCAAGGTGGCGGGCACCTTCCACAGCCACATCTCGGAATATGACCGCCACTGGGCCTTCATCCACCTGGAGGATGCCAAGCGCTTGGCGGGAACGGAGCAGGCGGAGTTCATCGAGGTCCGCACCCGGGGCGTGGACGAAATCGACCGGGTGAAGGGCGCGGTGCTGCAGGCCCTCAACGGAGGGGAGAAGGGCGCCTACTTCGCCTCGGACCTGCGGGACACCAACCGGCCGCTCTTCGAGGCCCTGCGCCTGGAGAAGATCCTCTTCGGCGCCATCATGTGCCTCATCATCCTCATCGCCGCCTTCAACATCATCGCGAGCCTCGTGCTCTTCGTGACGGAGAAGCGGCGGGACCTGGGCGTCCTGCTGGCCCTCGGCGCCACGCCGCGGCAGATCCAGCGGCTCTTCGAGGTCCAAGGCCTGCGCATCGGCGCCGTGGGCACGGCCTGGGGGCTTGGGCTCAGCGTGCCCCTCTGCTGGACCCTCGACCACTTCCGGCTGCTGAAGCTGCCCAAGGGGGCCTACGACTTCATCACGTACATGCCCTTCAAGCTGGAGCTGCTCGATCTGGTGGGGGTGGCGATCTTCCCGCTCCTGGTGGCCTGGTGGGCCTCCCGCTACCCCGCCCGTCGCGCCTCCCATGTGGACCCCGTCGACGCCCTCCGGGCCGAATGAGGCAGACCATGACCGCTCCCCTCCTGCGTCCCTACCTGTTCCTGGACACCGAGACCGGCGGTCTGGATGTGACGCGGCACAGCCTGCTGTCCATGGGGCTGGTGGTGGGCGACGACGGCCTGCTCCGCGACAGCCTTGAGATCCTCGTCCGCCATGAGCCCTATGTGGTCTCGGCGGGCGGCATGGCGGTGAACCGCATCGACCTGGTGCAGCACGACCGGGCCGCACTGGACGGCCCCTCGGCCCTGGCCGCCTTCGACGCCTTCCTACAGAGGCACTTCCCGGGCGATTCACCCGTCACGCTGGTGGGCCACAACGTGGCCTTCGACCGGGCCTTCCTGGGCGCGTTCCTCGAGAGCCTCGGGAGGCCCCTGGAGCCGCGCATCAGCCACCGCATCGTGGACACCCACAGCCTGGCTTGCGCCCTGCGCGACGCCGGACGGCTGGCCCTGGACAACCTCAGCTCCTCGGCCCTCTTCCAGCACTTCGGCATCGTCATTCCCGAAGACAAGCGCCACACCGCCCTCGGGGATGCCCTGGGCACCTTCGAGCTGTACTGGAAGCTGGTGGAGCGGATGCGATGATCGGCCAGCCCCTCGCGATCTCGAACCTGCACAAGACCTACGCCGGGGCGGAACACCCGGTGTTCGAGGGCTTCGGGCTCGAGATCGAGGCCGGCTGCCTGTGCGCCATCGTGGGCGTCTCGGGGGTGGGCAAGACCACGCTGCTGAACTGCGTGGCCGCCCTGGACCACTGGACGGAAGGCTCCATCAAGATCGGCGAGGAGTTCGTGCCTCTCCACGAGCCGGAGGCGGCATCTCTCTTCCGGCGCAGGCACGTGGGCCTCGCCTTCCAGCAGCCCCACCTGCTGCCCGAGTTCACCGTGCTGGAGAATCTCCTGATGCCCATCCGAATCGTGCGGGACCTCACGGTGGAGGACGAGACCTGGGGCCAGGAGCTCCTGGCCATGGTGGGGCTGGCGGACCTGGCGGATCGGCTGCCCTCCACCCTCTCCGGCGGCCAGGCCGCCCGGGCGGGCCTCGCGCGGGCCCTGGTGCGCAAGCCCAGCCTCTGGCTCCTGGACGAGCCCACCGGAAACCTGGATCCTGATACCGCCGAGGAAGCCTTCGACTTCCTGCTGCGGCTGCACCGGGAACTTCGGCCCACCACCCTCATGGTCACCCACAATCCCGCCCTCTCGCAGCGCTGCGAGCGGGTCGTCCGCCTGGGCAAGCCCCTCGACCCCACCCATCCGTGAACCCCGGAAAAACGGCTGCAAGATGTGACCGGAGTCGCTGAGCGAGTTTTTACGTTCTTTCATTATCATACAACCATGGCGCATGACCTCGACCAGCAACCCGGAATGGACCCCAGGGTGATCTTCTCCCCGGTCCTGGAGCTGATCTTCGCCTCGAACCTGGTGCACTCTACGGACCCGCTGCTGGTGGGCTTCGACGTGGAATGGAAGCGACGCCAGAGGGAGGAGCTGGGGTCAGAGGCCCAGGCCTACCTGGCCTTCGCCACCGGGGGCCTGGACTGGGCCACCCTCTCCCTCTGCGACTACCTCCCCATCACCGGGAACTACGAGCAGTGGGCACGGTTCGAGGCCTACGTGAAGGCCGAGCCCATCGACGATTTCCTCTTCGTGATCCTGAACCAGGACATCCCCCGCGAGGAGATCCCGCGGCTCCGGCAGCAGCCGCAGCGGACCACCGACTGGTCCGGCCACCTGAGCTGCTACTCCCGCATGACGCCCGAGACCGCCGTGCGCATCTTCTCGGATCCCGAGGCCTTCCGAACCCGCCTGCTGGCCTACGTGGCCGCCAACCGCACGGCCTCCTTCGACCGGCGCCTCGCCGAGCTCCGGGCCCGCTACGAGAGCCGCATGGCCTTCGTGCGGGAGCGCATCAAGGGGAAGGACCCCATTGCGGCGGCCGAGGAGCTCTCCAAGAAGCCCTTCCGCTGGTCCCGCAGCTTCCGCACGTACACCTTCGTCCCCTCGCACTTCCTGGGGCGGAAGCACCTCTACGCCTGGGGCGAGGGGAACTTCCTCCTGGCCTTCAGCCTGGCCC
>CAYZND010000262.1:0-5306 GCA_964479495.1 uncultured Mesoterricola sp. | reverse complement strand
TCGCAGGAGAGATCGGGCACACCATCGTGGAGCCGGGGGGGCGCTTGTGCGGCTGCGGCCTGCGGGGCTGCCTGGAGACCTACGCCTCCGCGACCGGTCTGCTGCTGACGGCCAAGGAGCTGCTGGAAGGCGGACCGGGACCCAGTCGCCTGCGGACCATTCCACGGGAGGAGCTGTCCGCCCGATCCGTCTACGAAGCGGCCCTTGCGGACGATCCCATCGCCCTCGAAGCCTTCGACCGGACCGGGACGGTCCTGGGACGCAAGCTGGCGGAGTCCGTGGCCCACACCAGCCCGGAAGCCATCTTCCTCTTCGGCGGCCTGACCTCGGCGGGTGAGCTCCTCGTCCGCCCCACCCGCAAGGCCCTGGAGGAAAACCTCTTCCATGTCTTCCGGGGCACCGTGAAGCTGCTCCCCTCGAGCATTCCCCAGGGCCAGGCGGCCATCCTGGGTGCGGGTGCGCTGATCTTGCGGGAGCTGGGGCGCATGCCCTGACAAAGGCCCATGATCCGGATGGTCAGCCCCGCCTGGAGACGTATGCTAGGGGCGCATTTGGTTCATATGAAACAGGTCCTCCTCGCCTTCGCTCTGCTTTTCTTGTGCAGTCCTTGGACTTGCCAAGCCAAGGATGTGGTTTTCGTCTTCGAGGTCTATCCGCCCTACGAATACCGGGAAGGGACCGCGCTGGTGGGGACCGATGTGGACTTCATCCAGGAGGTGTGGCGGAGACTGAGCCTCAGGCCCGTCTTCCGGGAGTTGCCCTGGTCCCGAGCCCTGGCGGAAGTGAAATCCGGCAAGGTGGATGCCATCTTTTCCCTGGTGAAGACCCCCGAGCGGGAGCAGTTCCTGTTCTTCCCCGAGGAATACCTCAGCTTCGAGCAGTTCATCTTCCTCGCACGGCGGGACAATCCGATCACCATCAGCACCCCCTCGGATTTCAAGGGAAAGCGCGTCGGCGTATGCACCGGCTACTCGTACGATCCGGTCTTCGACGCGGATGCCTCCTTCGACCGGGAAGAATCACTGAATGATGAGCAGCAGCTCCGAAAGCTCGCCGGCGGGCGGATGGAACTGGCCATCATGAACCGCCAGGTCTTCCATTACACGGCGCGGAGGCTCGGCATGACCGGGCTGTTCCAGGTCATGCCCTACGAGTTGGAAGGCAAGCACTACATGTATGTCGCCTTCTCGAGGGCACGCGGTCTGTCCGGTCAGACCCTGGCCGACCAGTTCAGCCTGACGCTCAAGGCGCTCCAGAGAGAAGGCGTACTCCAGGAGATCCTGAAGAAATACAACTAAGGTCGGCGGTTCTTCCAGGCCTCCAGGATCTTCTTCAAGGTGCCGTCCTTCGCGATGATGGCGAACCCCTCGTTGAACTTTCGCCGGGCATACCCGGACTGGGGATGCGCGGTGCTGAAACCCAGGTAGGTCCCCTGGCCCCCGAGTGCGAAGGCGGGCCCCACCTTCCCTTCCAACCCAGCCTGAGCGATGAGGTAGTCCAGGTTCTTCAGCTCATCGATCACCACCAGGGCGGCATCGATGCGATTGAGGTCCAGGTTCTTGAGGCTCATGACCTCCCCATAGGCCGGCATGGGCATCAGCACCCCTTGCTTCACGAGCTGATAGAAGGCCGGTGGGTACTCGTATTCGAACACGGTCCCGACCCGGGTGCCGGAGGCCAACTCCTTGGCATTCGAGGCGCCCAGGGGCTTCGCAAGGCTCTGGACGAGCATGGCGGTGACGGAATAGAGGGGCTTGTCCGCGAACACGACCTTGCCCTTCAGGTCCTCGGTCCAGGCCATTCCGAAACAGGCCACATAGTGGCCGGCCAGAACGCCGCTCTTGGCCCGGGAGTAGGGCATGACCTCCAGCCTGGCCGGCACCTTGGCCGCGGCGTAGGCCGCCAGGACGATGTCGTTGCCGCAGCCGGTGCCATCGACCTGTCCCCAGGGACCTGCGCCGTCTTCGGCGGCAATGACGAGGGGTGGTTTGGAGGTGGTTCCTCCCTGTTCCGCCGAGGCGACGGGCAGGACCAGGAGGGCGAAGGCCAGGGCGATGGTGATCCTATGCATGCGCACGCTCCATGGACTCCCCTTCCCCTATCTTTCGGGAGGTGGGATCCAGAGCATGAGATGCGCACGGGAAAAAACATCGAACCCCAGCGCAGTGTCAAGCAAGGAGTCATGCAGCCCCCCTCAGCCTGGCCCGCGAACAGGCCATAGGGTCCATGGACGTGCCAAGATCAGGTTTCGGAGGAGGCCACGAAATGCCATTCCGCGAGACCCGATACGCATGAGATACCGCGTGTTCCTGTTTCTGGGGGTCGTCACGCTGGTGTTGGCGTCCAGCTGCTACTACATGGCCAGACGCTCCATGAGCTTCAGCCCGACCCTCCTGAAGCACCCGGGCGCGGTGTGGATCACCGTCGCAGGCTTCCTGGTCCTCCAGTTCGGTGTCCCCGTCGTCCATCGTGCCCTGGGATTCCGCCTCGCCGCCCTGTCCTGGATCTCCTATCTCGCACTGGGCTTCGTCTCGAGCTACTTCCTGTACCTGGCAAGCGCGGACCTGTGCCACTGGGTCCTGAAGAAAAGCCTGGGCCTGGACCGGTCCTCCTGGGTCCTCCCCATGGCGCTCGGGCTGACCATGGTCTCCACGGGAGTCGGCCTTGCCCAGTGCCTGTTGCCGGTCCGCATCCATCGGCTGGACATTCCCATTCATGATCTTCCGCCGGAACTGAACGGATTCTGCATCGCCCAGCTTTCGGATCTCCACCTGGGCCCGCTGACCTCCGTTTCCCGCATCCAGGGCATCGTAGAGCGGACCAACGGTCTCCAGCCGGATCTCATCGCGGTGACCGGCGACTTGGCGGATGGGGATGTCCACCAGGAGCGGGCATGCCTGGAGGCTCTGGGCCAGCTGGAAGCAGCCCTGGGCGTCTTCTTCGTCACCGGAAACCATGAGCACTACTCCGGCGCCGAGTCTTGGCTTGCGGCGCTCCGCGCGCTGGGCTGGAACACGCTCGTGAACCGCCATGCCCTGCTCCAGAGTCGAGGCGCACACGTGGCCGTCATCGGGTTGCCCGACCCCGCTTCTCCGGAGCCGGCGCGCCTCACCTCCGCCATGGAGGGTGTCCCGGCGGAGGCCTTCAAGCTCCTGCTCTACCATCCCCCCACGGGCAGCGAGGCCGCCTCGCGGTCCGGCATCCACTTGCAGCTCTCCGGCCATGTCCACGGTGGCCAGTATTTCCCCTGGAGTCCCATCGTCCGCAGCTTCTTCAAGCACCCGGCAGGACTGCACCGCATCGGGGACATGTGGCTCTATGCCAGCCCCGGTACTGGCTTCTGGGGTCCCCCGAACCGGCTCCTGGTGCCGCCGGAAATCACACTGCTGACAATGAGGCCCGGACCGGCAGCGTCGGATCGATGAGCCGCTCCCGGCGGAGCTTCTGAATGCGATCCCGCAACTCGGCGGCCTGCTCGAACTCCATGCGGTTGGCATGCTCGCGCATCCGGGCCTCGAGCTTGGCGAGCTCTTTCTCGAAACCGGCATCGTCCAGGTAGAGGATCGGCTCCTCGGCGACCATGTCCTTGGGCACCGGCACGAACTCCCGGGCCAGGGCCTCACCCAGCACGTCGTCGATGTTCTTGCGGACGGTCTCGGGGGTGATGCCATGAGCTTCGTTGTACGCGACCTGCTTGGCACGGCGCCGCTCCGTCTCGCCGATGGCCTGCTTCATGGAGCCCGTGAGCACATCCGCATAGAGCAGCGCCTTGCCGTTGACGTTCCGGGCGGCACGCCCGATGGTCTGGATGAGGCTCCGGGCGGAGCGGAGGTAGCCCTCCTTGTCCGCGTCCAGGATGGCCACCAGGGAGACTTCCGGCAGGTCCAGCCCCTCCCGCAGCAGGTTGATGCCGATGAGCACGTCGAAGGTCCCCCGTCGCAGGTCCTTCAGCAGCTCCACCCGTTCCAACGTGTCGATCTCGCTGTGGAGATACTCGGCCTTGATGCCCAGCTCCTGGTAATAGGAGGTGAGCTGCTCCGCGAGCTTCTTGGTGAGCACCGTCACCAGCACCCGCTCTCCGCGGGCCACGACCCTCCGGATCTCCTCCAGCAGATCGTCCACCTGGTTCCCCACGGGGCGCACCTCCACCAGGGGATCCACCAGACCTGTCGGACGCACCACCTGCTCCACCACCACGCCGCCGCTCTGCTGGAGTTCGTAGTCCCCGGGGGTGGCGCTCACGAACACGAGCTGGTTCACGCGTGTCTCGAACTCCTCGAACTTCAGCGGCCGGTTGTCCAGGGCCGAAGGCAGGCGGAAGCCATAGTCCACCAGGGTGCTCTTGCGGCTGCGGTCCCCGTTGTACATGCCGTGAAGCTGCCCCGTGGCCACATGGCTCTCATCCATGAAGAGCACGAAGTCCTCCGGGAAGTAGTCCAGCAGGGTGTGGGGGGGCTCTCCCGGCTTCCGGCCATCCAGGAAGCGGCTGTAGTTCTCGATGCCCGAGCACATGCCCATCTCCTTGAGCATCTCGATGTCGTAGATGGTGCGCTGGTGGAGCCGCTGCAGCTCCACGATGCGCCCCTGCCCCCGCAGCTCGTTCTCCCGGACCTCCAGCTCCTCCTTGATGGCCCGGATGGCCGTCTGAAGCTTGTCCTCCGGGGTCACGTAGTGGGTCTTGGGCCAGATGGTGAGGGTGTCCAGCTTCTCGATCACCACGCCCCGGAGGGGATCGATCTTCGAGAGCCGCTCCACTTCGTCGCCGAACAGCTCGAGGCGGTAGGCCACGTCCTCATAAGCAGGATAGACCTCCACCACGTCCCCGCGGACCCGGAAGACACCGGGCTCGAAGCTCATCTGGTTCCGGGCGTACTGGATGGCCACGAGATCGCGCAGGAGGAGGGCACGATCACGGATGTCTCCCACCTTCAGGGTCACGGACAGGTTCAGGTAGCTGCTGGGGTCACCGAGACCGTAAATGCAGCTCACCGACGCCACCACGATGGTGTCCCGCCGCTCCAGCAGGTGGCGGGTGGCGTTCAACCGGAGCTTTTCCAGCTCTTCGTTGATCTTGGAGTCCTTCTCGATGAAGAGGTCCCGCTCCGGCACGTAGGCTTCGGGCTGGTAGTAGTCGTAGTAGCTGACGAAGTACTCGACGGCGTTCTTCGGGAAGAACTGCTTGAACTCGCTGAAGAGCTGGGCGGCGAGCGTCTTGTTGGGCGCGAAGATCAGCGCGGGGCGATTCAGGCGGGCGATGGCGGAGGCCATGGTGAAGGTCTTGCCCGAGCCGGTCACCCCCAGAAGGG
>CAYZND010000261.1:0-5316 GCA_964479495.1 uncultured Mesoterricola sp. | reverse complement strand
CTCCCAAACCCCTACCGGCCAAGCCTGCACCTGTCGTTGCTCCGAGCCCGATCCCGCCGCGAGTCACCCCTCCCGCGGAATCCCCCAAACCGTCGCTGCCTGAACCCAAGGTGACCCCCGTGGTCCCCGAACCGGCGCCCAGCTACGGACCCCCCACGCCGGAACGGAAAAACTCCGCCAACGTGTCCCTCAGTGAGGCCATCTCCCTGGCCGACTCCAATCCTGCCCGGTCCATCGAGCTGCTCAGGGCCTCCATCGCCGCGGATCCCGGCAACCCCCAGGCCTATGCGTGGCTCGTGGTGGTCCTCTACGAGCAGGGACGCTACCACGAGATCCCCCCGGTCTTGGGGAAGGCTCGCCAGAACGGCTTCCCCCGGGCTCGGCTCATGAGCAACATCCGCTTCAAGATGGTGATGCAGAACGACAAGCTGAACCACCGGATCCCGGGCAGCCCCGGGGGGGATGAATGAGGTCGAAGCGACCGGAAACCTCCCGTCTCGAGGCGAGCCTCGGCCATCGATTCCTCGATCCGGAGCTGTTGGCCACCGCCCTCACCCCTCCCTCGTCGGGGCTGGCGCCCAACAACCAGCGGCTGGAGTTCCTCGGTGACGCCATCCTGCAGTCCGTCATCTCGGAGCTCATCTACCGCGAAAAACCTGGATGGGACGAGGGCTCCATGTCCAAGCTCCGCGGCATGCTCGTCTGCACGGACACCCTGTGCGAGTGGGCGCAGGCCATGGGCTTGGTGCTGAGGAAGGGGCCCCGTTCCACCAAGGAATCCCCCGGCCCCTCGCCGCGCAAACCCATGGCGGATGCCGTGGAAGCCGTGATCGCAGCCATCCATCTCGACGCCCGACAAGCGGGGCACGATCCCAGACCAATCGTGGAGGCGCTCGTGGCGTCCCGCTTCAGCGAGGCGATCCGGCAGGCCTTTCCGGGTGTCTGGCAGGAGCGGGACAGCAAGACCACCCTCCAGGAGCTCGCCGCTGCGCGCGCCCTCCCCGCCCCTGTGTACGAGCTGCTCGAGCGCGGAGGCTTCGACCATGCGCCCACGTTCACGGTCCGGGCCTCCGTGGGGACCTTCGTGGCGGAGGCCACGGCGGGCACCTTGAAGGGCGCCCAGATGGCCGCAGCCCGCCTGATCCTGAAGGAGATGAGGGCCGGAGAGCCCTAGGAGTCCTTCCGTAGAGTCGGGGTATGGGTTAATATCGCCAGGGTTGCACCACTCGGGAAAGGCCACCGCTTGAAGGTTCTGCCCACCCTCAACATCCAGAACGGTCGCGTGGTTCCCTCTCTCGGGAACGGCTCCATGGCGGATCGAGCGCCCATGGAGGTGCTGGACTGGCTCCTGGACCAGGGCTGCTGCCGCTTCGCGCTGGTGGATGTGGATGCCGCCCGCAGCCAGGGCAGCAACCGAGATCTCATCGGGACCCTCATCCGGCGCATCCGCCAATCGGGCCCCAAGGTCTGCATCCAGGTCGGAGGCGGCATCTGCAGCTCCGATCACGCCCAGCACTTCCTGAACCTTGGCGCCACCTGGCTGCTGGTGGGCACCGTCATCCACCGCTACCCGATGGTGGTGGACCAGCTGCTGGCCCGCTTCCAGGACCACCTCATGGCCTCCGTGGACGCCCGCGAAGGCGATGTCCAGATCGCCGGCCGGCGGGAAGCGAAAAAGCTCCGGGCCACGCACATGGCAGGGAACATCCGGGACCTTGGCTTCCGCCGGCTCCTCTTCGCCGACATCCCCGCCGATGAGACTTCGGACCCCGACTTCCAGACCGCCCGGGACATCTGCGAGCAGACGCGCATGCCGGTGTTCATGGGCGGCAGCCTCCGCTCCCAGGCCCACCTCCACCAGGCGGAGGAGATCCGCGGCCTCCAGGGCGTCTTCGTGGACGCTCTCTTCCTCCTCGATTCTCCCAAGATGCTCCTCCTGCCCGTCAGCCCGTGCGCGTAGGAGAGAGGCATGCCTGAGCTGGATCTCCCCTTTCTAGCGGAACTGAGCGAGCAGGACCGGAACCATTTCCGCAACCTCGCCTTGATCCGGCCCCAGATCCCCACCGAGGGGCAGTACCAGCTCATTGAAGGCATGGCCCGGTCCCTGGGCTGCCAGCGCCTCCTCACCCTGATCGCCCGGACCCCCCACTGGCTGGTACATGGGCCCGTGCTGCAGGCCCTGGCGGAGAACGATTACACGCCGGAACCGATCCGCCGGGATCTGGAGATGGCGGTGTCCCTCTTCGACCTCATGTACGGCATGGACCGCGCTCCCGCCGACGAGAAGGAAGAGCGGGCCGAGATGGCCAAGGCCGTCTACCAGCAGCTCCCCCAGGACCTGAAGCCCATCGTCAAGCACCAGCTGAAGCAGCTGGCGCGACAGGTCAATCCTTCCGGGCTGACCCAGGAGCTGCCGCCCCTGCCCACGGAACCCGAGGACTGGGAGCTGCTCACGCGGCCACCCAAGGCCGAGCCCACGCGGGTCCAGCTCTCCCGCAATGAACAGCTGGCCCGGGCGGGCAGCACCCACGGCATGGAGGAGCTCCAGGGCTTCCTGCACCTCCCCGACAGCGACATCCGCCAGGCGGCCCTGCACAATCCCATGGTGTCGGAGGAGCTGCTGGCCTCCGTGCTGCGGCAGAGCTCGAATCCGGACCTGTTCGAGGACGTCTACAGCGAGGCCCGCTGGTATTTCCGGGATCCCATCCGCGACGCGATCTACGATGCCCCCTTCGCCCCGGTCCCCCTGGCGCGCAAGCTGAAGATCACGCGGGACCTGCTGCGAATCCTGGAGCGCGGCGCCCGGGGGCAGCACGGGATCCGCTGCATCACCAGCCTCTTCACCCAGCTGGACGAGACGGAATACCAGTACGTCACCCTCTGGGCCAAGAAGAGCGCCCCCAACATGCTGCGCGTGGTGAAGATCTTCTACGACCGCCTGCTCCGCAAGCGGACCACCCAGGCCAGCGGACTCTCCACCCACCCCTCGGAGGGCCGCTGGGCGAGCCTGGAGGAGCGGGTGTTCCTGGCGAACCAGTCCACCCAGCCGGAGCAGCTCATCGCCGCCCTGCGGGATCCGGATCCGAAGGTCTTCGAGATCGTGCTGGAGAACCCCGGCCTGACGCCGCGGGAGCTCATGGCCGCCATTCCCGCCCTGGACCAAGGACGGGTGGAGCGGATCGCCGTGCACCACACCTGGGGCGATCAGCCCGCCGTGCAGGAGACCCTGCTCCACAGCGTCCACCTCTCCAAGGGCACCGCCCTCCGCCTCATCGTGGGGCTCACGAACGCGCGAGCCCTGCTCGATATCCTCCGGGATCCCCGCATCCCCCACCTGGAGGTCAAGCAGCAGGCCCTGGAGGCGCTGCGGGCCCAGTACCTGGCCATGACCATCCAGGAGCGCATCGTGGCCCTGCGCTCCAGCGGCGGGGAGCTCATCCGGCACCTGCCCCAGGAGGTGCTCCGGGACGAGGAGACCCTCCTGCAGCTCGTCACGGACCGTCAGCTCGATCCCAGCATCCTGCTGCGCCTGGCCCGCAACAAGCAGACGCCCCGGTCCATCCTGGAGCGCATCGCGGCCCATCCCATCCTCATGGCCCACTCGCCGATCATGTCGGAGCTGCTCCTCAATCCCAAGACCCCCCGGGAGTCCTCGATCCGCATCTGGGGCCTCCTCTCCGAGTCCGAGCAGCAGCAGCTCCTGCGCAGCCCCCACCTCCCGGCGACCCTCCGGCACATCTCCTCCTGATCGGTGGAGATGAGCCTGCCTCCGCCATGAGTTCCGCGAAACGCTCCGACTTCCACTTCGACCTGCCCGAGGAGCTGATCGCCCAGCATCCGGTGGACCGGCGCGATGGCGCGCGCCTGCTCGTGGCCGATCCGGTCCAGCGCACGCTACGGCACGCTCGCATCACGGACCTTCCAGGCCTCGTTCCGGAAGGAACCCTCTGCGTGCCCAACGACGTGAAGGTGCGCCATGCCAGGCTCCTGCTGCGCCGGGCCGGCGGAGGCGCGGGCGAAGCGCTGCTGCTCCGGGCCTTTCCGGATGGCTCCTTCGAGGCCATGGTGCGTCCAGGCCCCAAGCTCAGGCCCGGCAGGGAGGCCGCGGTCATCGATCCAGCCAGCGGCGCGATCCTCGCTCAGCTCACGGTGGAAGAGACCCTCGAGGAAGGCCTCCGACGCGTGCTCATCCGGCAGGAGGGCCGCTCCCTGGACTGGGACGCCGTGGACCGCATCGGACGCCTGCCCCTGCCCCCCTACATCACGCATGCGGCAGAAGCGGACGACGAAGACCGCTACCAGACCGTCTTCCATGCCCCGGAAGGCGAGGCCGTCGCTGCCCCCACGGCGGGCCTCCACTTCACGGAGGACCTCATCGCGCAGCTGGAAGCCCGGGGCTGCCACTGGCGCCCGGTGAGGCTCCACGTGGGCCTTGGCACCTTCCGGCCCATGACGGCCGAGCACTTGGAAGACCACGTCATGCACGAGGAGCGCTACGAAGTCCCCGAGGACACGGCCCGCCTGCTCGAGCCGGTCCTGCGGCATCGGACGCGCCCCCTCCTGTGCATCGGGACCACCAGCCTGCGCACCCTGGAGGCCGCCTGGGATGGGGAACGGCTCACGCGCTCCGGTTCCACGCGCCTCTTCATCCAGCCCGGCTACCGGCTGCGCACCGCGGATATGTTGCTCACCAACTTCCACCTGCCGGAAAGCACCCTGTTCGTGCTGGTCTCCGCCCTGCTGGGTCCCGACTTTGCCAAGGAGGCCTACGCCGAGGCCGTACGGGAACGGTACCGCTTCTTCTCCTACGGGGACGCCATGCTGATCCTGAACACGCGAACATCGAGGGTATAAAATTCCGATCCCGCGTATCATAGGGGCACGTTCCACCGGAGAGATCCCATGCCATTCCAGGAGATACTGGACAGGTTGATTGAGCGGGTGCCCGAGTCCATCGCGGCCACCTTCAACGACAAGGACGGGGATCCCATCTGCACGCGCACCATCGAAGTACCCAACGACGCCCTGCAGCTCCTGGGCGCCTACCGCAACGTGGTGAAGCGCCACCTGCAGCAGGCTGTGGAGGACTTCGACCAGGGCGAGGTGGAGCAGGTCGCCTTCTGCACGAATCAGCACTGGATCCTGATGATGGGCGCCAACGAGCAGTGCAGCCTGGTGCTCGTGATGTACCGCGAAGGCATCCTGGGCCGCGCCCGCTTCGAGATGACCCGGGCCATCGAGGCGCTGAACAGGGAGCTGTAAGGCTAGGAGCGTGTCCAAGTAAGCGGAAGGAGCCGCGTTGATTGCAAAGGGGTT
>CAYZND010000260.1:0-5339 GCA_964479495.1 uncultured Mesoterricola sp. | reverse complement strand
TTGCAGTACCTGCCCGAACTGAGGGAGACCGAAGTCGGCTTCCTGCTCGCGCCGGCCTTGTGGGGTCGGGGGTTCGCAACCGAAGCGGCGCAAGCCGCGCTCCGGTTCGGTTTCGGTCCCTGCGGCCTGGACCACCTGATCGCCCTGGTCCACCCCGAAAACCTCGCCTCGCGGCAGGTCATCGCAAAGTGCGGTCTGGTCTACCAGGAGACGATCCACCTGTGGGGGATCGACTTGATGAGGCATCGCCTCGAGGCCCCGGGCCTCCCCCTCCCGCAGCAGGGGTAACCGCGTTCAGGCCCTCAGGAAGCCTGAGCGGAAGGGTCAGCCCTTCCCGGTCTCAAGCTCCCCGACGAAGGCCTCGTGCCCCCGCGGGCTCGACCCGAAGGCGCGGTCCACTTCCGCGCACCGGGCGAAGAGCTCGCCCACCTGACGCATCGTGAGGGTGCGGTCCATCCAGGGGTAGAGGATCGTGTCCTCCCGCTGGATGTGGCCCGTCAGCAGCTCGCCATAGGCCTTCAGGTGGATCTCGATGCGCGCCAGGTCACGATCGGCGAGGCCTCCGGCAATGGCGCGCACATGCGCCCGGCCGTGCGTGTGGTCCTGCAGCATGACCTTCAGGATGTCGGCGTCCGCATCGAAGAACCCGAAGAGAATGTCCTCCTGCTTGGCGTGGTGGTAGCGGTCCGCATCGTTCCGGATGAAGTCCAGGCTCCGCTCCAGCAGACGCGCCCCCGCCTCCCAGTCTTTCCCCAGCAGGACCAGGAGATCCGGAATGCGGGCGATGAGGCGCAGAATGTGGGTGTGCTCCCGCACCATGGCGGCGATGGGCGGGCAGAACTCGGCGTTCACCGGGGCGGCCTTGCGCGCCAGCTCTGGCACCTCGAAGGAGGCCCCTCCATGGATGACGCGACCCATGCGGGTCAGCAGCACCCGGGTGGCCTCCGTATCCAGGTTGTGGATCTCCAGGATGTCCTTGATGCGGCAGGTGCCCAGGCTGCAGGAGGTGCAGCCGATGCCAACCTCCTCCAGCACCGCCCCAGTCCAGGATGGCGATCCATGAGGTCCTTGATGAAGCTGTCCAGGTGTTCGCGCATCCACGCCTGCCGCTGCAGAAAGCTTGGGCCGCGGTTCGCAGCTGCGCCTTGACGCAGGACAAGCCGTGCATCCTGCGCGTGCCTTTCCCGAGCGAGGTTCAGTCCTTCTTCAGGGCCAGCCGCTTCATCAGCTTCGGCAGGCGGTTCAGCGCCGCCTGGCTCTCCATCCACTCCTTGTGGGGACGGGCCAGGAACCCGGTCACGAAGCTGCCCTCGGGCAGGCTCTTGGCCACCACCGAGTTGCCGCCCACGATGCTGCGGCTGCCGATGTGGATGTGGCCCACCACGCCCACCTTGCCCGCGAGGGTCACGTAGTCCCCCAGGGAGGTGCTGCCGGACACGCCGGACTGGCTGATGACGAGGCAGTGCTGGCCCACCTGCACGTTGTGGGCGAGCTGCACGAGGTTGTCCACCTTGGTGCCCGCGCCGATCCGCGTGGGCCCGAGGGCGCCGCGGTCCACGGCGGTGCAGGCCCCGATCTCCACGTCGTCGCCCACCTCCACCCAGCCCACCTGGGGCACCTTTTCGTGGCGGCCGTCCACCAGCACGTAGCCGTAGCCGTCGGAACCCAGCACGGTGTTGGCGTGGATCCGCACCCGGGCGCCGACCTTCGTCCTGCGGTACAGCACGACGCCGCTGAAGAGCTCGCAGTCCTCGCCCAGCACGCAGTCGTCCCCCACGTGCACGCCGGGATGCAGCACGCAGCGGGCACCCACCACCGTCCGCGCCCCCAGGGTGACGCCGGGCGCGATGCGCGCACCGGCCGCGACCTGGGCGGTGGGATGGATGGGGCCATCGCTCCAGGCGGGCTCCGGCTCGGGATGGAGCCAGCCCGTGGTCTGGGCGAAGGCCCAGTAGGGGTTCGTCAGCACCAGCAGCGGCAGGCCCTTCAGATCCGCCTGGGGATCGGCGAGCACGAGACCCGCCCGGCTCTCCCGGGCCTTGGCGTGGTACTTGGGGTTGGCGAGGAAGCTCACGGACGTGGGCCCTGCCTCGTCCAGAGGCCGCACTTCTGAAAGCACGCGATCTGGGGGACAATCCTGGAGGACGCCTCCCAGACGGTCGGCCAGTTCCTGGGCTTTGAGCGCTTGCTGGGACATGGGAGCCTCCTTCCAGAGACTAGCACCCAGGCCTTATCAAGGAACCCCATGCATCCCATCCTCCTCCAGATCGGCGACTTCACCCTGGGCACGTACGGGCTGCTGCTGCTGGTCGGCTTCACCGCAGGCCTGTTCCTGGCGCGTCAGCTCGGAAAGCGCGATGGCCTCCCGGCGGACGCCCTCACGGACATCGCCGTCTCGGTGCTCCTTGGCGGGATCCTGGGCTCCAAGCTCCTGATGATCGTCGTGGACGTGGCGAAGGGCGCCCCCCTCGCCAGCATGCTCACCTTCGACACCCTGCGCGCCGGCGGAGCCGTGCACGGCGGCATCCTCGGCGGCCTGCTCACCTTCTTCTGGCGCATGCGCTCCCTGAAGCTGCCCCTGGCCTCGACCATGGACGCCCTGACGCCCGCCGTGGCGCTGGGTCAGGCCATCGGCCGCTGGGGCTGCCTCTTCGCGGGCTGCTGCTATGGCTCGGAGAGCCACGTTCCCTGGGCCATCACCTTCACGAACCCCGAGGCGGAGCTCTTCTCGGGGACGCCCCTCGGCGTAGCGCTCCACCCTGCCCAGCTCTACAACAGCCTGGCCAACTTCGCGGTCATGGGCCTGCTGCTCGTGATCGGAAGGAAGCGGCGGTTCCAGGGCCAGGTGGCCGCTTGCTACTTCCTGCTGGAAGGCGCGGGCAGAGTGCTCACCGAGACCTGGCGCGGGGATCTGGACCGGGGCCTCTGGTTCGGCCTGTCCTGGCTCTCCACCGGCCGGCTGACGGGGCTTGTGTTCATCCTGACAGGCGTGATCCTGTGGGCTTGGTTCCAGCGGAACCGGAAGGAGGCGAGAGCCTGATGCAAATCACCTTGGAGCACGGGGCGGACCGGCTGGACCGTTTCATGACCGAACAGCATGCCGAGATCCCCCGTTCCCGCTGGGAAGCCTGGATCCGCGCCGGGAACGTGCGCGTGAACGGCGTGCCCGCCACCAAGCCCGGCACGCGGCTGCGGGCCGGGGACGTCCTGGAGACGGAGCTGCCGGACGTCACGCCCCCGGGCCTGCACCTGGAACCCGAAGACATCGACGTGCCCACCCTCTTCGAGGACGCCCGCCTCTGGATCGTGGACAAGCCCGCCGGCATGGTGGTGCATCCCGGCCCCGGACACGCCTCCGGCACCCTCGTGAACGCCCTGCTGGGCCGCCTGCACGCGGCAGCCCGGGACCTCGAGCTGGCCTCGGACGAGGAGGCGGAGGAGGACACCGTGGCGCCCCTGTGGCCCGGACTGGTGCACCGCCTGGACCGCTACACCACCGGCTGCCTGGCCATGGCCAAGGATGCCGAGGCCCAGGCGAGCCTCCAGGCCCAGTTCAAGGCCCGCACCGTGGAGAAGCGCTACCTGGCCCTGGCGCGGATGTCGCGCAAGCTGCCGGAGGTGGGCTCCCTGCTGGTGGACGAACCCATCGCCCGGCACCGGGTCGACCGCCTGAAGATGACCATCGCCGCCCACGGCCGCCCCTCCCAGACCAAGGTCAAGGTCCTGGCCAAGGCGGGCGGGCTGGCCCTGGTGGAGTGCGAGCTCCTCACGGGCCGAACCCACCAGATCCGCATCCACCTCGCCCACCTCGGGGCCCCCATCTTCGGGGATGCCCTCTACGGCGGCGCCCTCAAGTGGCAGGACGAAGAGCGGCGGCCCCTGGCCTGCGAGCACCCCGCCCTGCACGCCTGGAAGCTCACGGTGGATCGCCCCGCGGGGGACCAGCGGATCGCCGTCCAGGCTCCCCTGCCTCCGGCCTACCAGGACATGCTGCTCCGGCTGGGCCTCTCGGGAGTCGTCCCGGCCCCCTGAAGCCATGCCATGATCGAGTCATCCTTCCTTGGTGCTCGCGCATGATCCCTCCGGTCTATCAGCCTCCGCCACCGCCGGCACCGAAAGGTCCCTCCTACGGCGCCTGGGCGGGCTGGATCACCGCCGGGATCGCCCTGCTGGCCTTGGCCTGGGTCTGGCAGACCCGGCAGCCCCGCACATCAGCACCCCCCGCCGAGAGCGCACCCGCACCCGCATCCACAGAAACACTCACGCCGCCTCCCGCACCCGCACCGGTGGTTCCAGCACCAGCCTCCACCGCTTCGCTGGAGGACATCGTGCGGCGTTCCCTGCCGGCCGTGGTGCTCATCGAGACCTCGAGCGGCAAGGGCAGCGGCTTCTTCGTGGAGCCTGACCGCCTGCTGACCAACCACCACGTCATCAGCGGCAGCTACTCCGTGAACCTCCTCTATTCCAACGGGGACAAGGGCTCTGCCACGGTGGTCTCGTACTCGAAGGAGTTCGACCTGGCGGTGCTGAAGGTGGCCAAGCCCCGGCCGGATCAGGCCGTCATTCCCGTGGGTTCCATCAGCGGCCTAAGCACTGGGCAGGAGGTGGTCACCATCGGGTCACCCCTGGGGCTGCTGCAGAACTCCGTGACCCGGGGCATCGTGAGCGGCCTGCGCAAGGTTGACGCCGTGACCGTCATCCAGACGGATGCGGCCTTGAACCCCGGCAACAGCGGCGGCCCCCTCCTGGACCGCCAGGGAAACGCCATCGGTATCAACAGCTTCCTGCTGCGCGGAACCCAGGGCCTCAACTTCGCCGTGGCCATCGACCACGCACGACCCCTGCTGGAAGGCCGGCAGCCTGGGGAGAAGGACACGGCGGCCTTCATCCAGAAGACCCACGAAGTGCCCCTGAATCCCAAGCCCACGGAGACGGACTTGCAGCGCGAGGAAGGGACGCGGCTCTACGAAGCCCGGCTCACCGCCATCGCCCAGCACGCCGACTGGCTGGACCGCTACTGGACCCGCTTCAAGGAAGTGGGCTACGAAGGCCGCATCGCCGGCTCCTTCGACCGGGAGTGGTACGCCCTGTACGAGAAGGAGGCCCTCCAGGGCAAGGTGCTCGTCGGTTACGAGAGCACCCTGAGCGATATCCGCCGGCATGCGGAGGAGATCAAGGCCCAGGTCCTCGCGACGGAGGAGGCGGGCCGCCAGGCCGACGTGTATCCCGGCACCCGCCGGGAGCTGCGCCAGAAGTACCGGCTGGACTACCGGGGCTGGGGTCTCTAGCTGTAAGTGCCAATCAGGTTGTTCACCCGAGATCTGGGAAGCTGAAAGCGC
>CAYZND010000259.1:0-5345 GCA_964479495.1 uncultured Mesoterricola sp. | reverse complement strand
CTTCCCCAACGGCGCCTGGCAACTGGCAGCAGCCCCCGAACAGGGCTGGGGCGCGATCAACACGGCGGCCCAGCTCATGCTGCTCATCGGTGGCGCCACCGCCCTGGTCGCGGGCTACTTGGTCTTCCGGATTCTCGGCGCCGCCCGGCGGATACACACCCTGGAGAACATCCTCCCCATCTGCGCGAACTGCAAGAAGATCCGGGATGACCAGGGTTACTGGGAGCAGGTGGAGTCCTACCTCGCCACGGCGTCCGACATCCGGTTCTCCCACGGCCTCTGCCCGGATTGCGCCAAGAAGCTGTACGAGCTGGACGACGAAGGACCGCAGCCGTAGTGACGTCGAATCAACCGACCGGTTCGGCAGCCTTCTTGGGCTCCAGCTGGGAACAGATCATGCCTGCGAACATCAGCAGACCCCCCACCACGAGACGCGTGGTCACGGGCTCGTGCAGCACCAGCACACCGCCGATGGCGGCGAACAGGGCCTCCATGGAGAAGATGATGGAGGCATGGGCCGGGTGGGCCGTGCGCTGGGCGATCACCTGGAGGGTGTAGGCGACGCTGGTGGAGAGGATGCCGCCGTACAAGATGGGAATGGCCGCGGGCATCAGGCCCGCGAAAGGCTGGGGCTCGTGGATCAGCGCGGCGATGAGGCTAAGGATCGAGCAGGTGGCGAACTGCCCCACGGACACCTCCAGGGCGTCCATGCGGGAGCCAATGTGCCCGATCACGAGAATGTGCCCGGCCCAGAAAAAGGCCCCGATGAACTCCAGAAGGTCGCCAGGCGCCAGCGAAAATCCGGTCCCGATGCTCAGGATGTAGAGGCCCACGAGCGCCAGGGCGGCGCCGATCCAGATGCGCAAGCCCGTGGCCTTGCCCAGGAAGAAGCCCACCATGGGCACGAGGACGACGTAGAGGCAGGTGATGAAGCCCGCATTGCCCGCGGTGGTGTAGACCAGCCCCACCTGCTGGAGGGACGCCGCCAGGAACAGCACCGTTCCTGCTGCCACGGGCCAGATGATGCGCTGCCAGGGGCTCAGGTGATGCACCACCTCGCCCTTCTCCTTCGCCCGCCGCTTCTGCAGGATCATGACCGGCAGGAGCGAGAGGGCTCCCAGGCCGAACCGGGCAGCGCCGAAGGCATAGGGACCGATGACTTCCATGCCGCTGCGCTGGGCCACGAAGGCGAAGCCCCAGATGACGGCCACCAGCAGCAGGAGCCCATCGGCCTTGATCGTTTCCTTGACGAACTTCATGGAACCCTCACGGGAGATTCGCGGTGGAAAACCAAGACCAGCGCGAGGGCGCGGAGAATCCGCGCGGAATGACTTCGGAGGCGTCCGCCGAGGCACCCGGCCGTCGACGCTCAGGATTCCAAGATGATAGCAAAAAACCTTGAAATTCCCGCGTACGGTCAACCGCGGCGGAGCTGGTTCGCCCGCCACACGCTGGGCGCCAGCCCCGTCTCCTTGCGGAAGGCGCGCGCGAAATAGGCCTGGGAGCTGAAGCCCAGGGCCTGGGCCACCTCCCCGATGGACAGGCTGGAATCCGCCAGGAGGTGGAAGGCCCGGTCCAGGCGCCGGAGTCCGCGGAAGCGCTGGGGCGTGAAGCCCGTCTGGGTCTGGAAGGAGCGGCGGAACCAGGAGTAGCTGACCCCCAGCTCCGAGGCCAGGGTCTCCAATCCCGTGCGATCCCAGTCCGGATCGCTGAGGAGCTGCCGGGCACCCTGCACCAGCTCCCGCTGGCGCCCCGCGCCGCTGCCCTGGCGCGTGGCGGACTCCAGCCGCGCCAGCAGATGGCTCAGGGCCCCGCCCATCATGCGGCCCACATCCGGGGGCGGGTTCTTCGCCAGCTCCACCAAGCGCATGATCAGGCCCAGCAGATGCTCATCGAAGCCGCTGCGGATGACCCTGGGCAGGGATCCGAAGAAGCCCATCTCCATCCAGCGCTCCATCCAGCTCCCCCCGAAATCCACGAAGTGGATGCGGCACGTGCTCTGGGTCTCGGGCACCAGGGCTGCTTCCCCTGCCGAATCCAGCAGCAGCACCTCGCCGGCTTCCAGCCGGAGGCGACGGCGGCCAGGCACCTGGAGCCCTGCGGTACCCCGCACCAGGAAGTGCAGGCGCCAGCCTTGCCCGCCAAGGGAAGGAAGTTCCTCCCCAGAGCCGATGGCGGTGACATACAACCCCCAGGCCTCGTCCTGGGGCGCAGGCTGGAAAGTCCACAAAGGAGAGGGGATAAGGGTCACAGGCAGATCCGTTGACGAACTCAGGATAGTGTCAAAAAGTGCAAATGGAATGACAATACTCCCGCTTTTCGGTATTCCGGAAGGCTGACTAAGCTGTCAAATCTCCCCAACGGACCCCGCATGCGCGAATCCCTCAGACACCTGAAGCAGTACCTGCTCAGCGGCGTCTCGTACGTGATTCCCTTCGTGGCCTGCGGCGGCATCCTCATCGCCACGGCCATCGCCCTGGCCCCCATGAAGGCGGACATCGGCCCGGACTTCTCCCAGGCCCCCTTCCTGAAGCTCCTCATGGACATCGGCACGGCGGCCTTCTCCCTGGTGGTCCCGGTGCTGGCGGGCTACATCGCCTTCGGCATGGTGGACCGGCCCGGCCTGGTGCCCGGCTTCGTGGGAGGCTTCGTGGCCAATGCGCTGGGCGCGGGCTTCCTGGGCGGCATCGCTGCGGGGCTCCTGGCGGGCTGGTCCGTGATGCTGGTGAAGAAGCTCCCCATCCACCGGATCCTCCGCCCCATCCTGCCCATCCTGATCATCCCGGTGCTCTCCTCCCTGGCGGTGGGCAGCGTGATGTACTTCCTGCTGGGTGACCCCATCAAGGACCTCATGGGCTACCTGGCGGGTTCGCTGCGCACCTTGGGGAGCGGCAACCAGATCCTGCTGGGCATCCTGCTGGGCGCCATGATCGCCTTCGACATGGGCGGTCCCGTGAACAAGACCGCCTTCTTCTTCGGCGTCGCCATGATCCGCGAGGGTAATCCCACCGTCATGGGCGCCTGCGCGGCGGCCATCTGCATCCCCCCCCTGGGGCTGGGCCTCGCGACGCTGCTGGCCCCGAAGAAGTGGAACGAGCGCGAGCGGGAGTCGGGGCTCGCGGCGCTGGCCATGGGCGTCATCGGCATCACGGAAGGCGCCATCCCCTTCGCCGCGGCGGATCCCTTCCGCATCATCCCCACGATCATGGTGGGCGGTTCCCTGGGCGGCGCCATCGCCATGCTGGGTCGCGTGGGCGACCACGCCCCCCACGGCGGCCTGGTGGTGATCCCC
Organism: uncultured Mesoterricola sp.; assembly: GCA_964479495.1. Classification (GTDB taxonomy): domain Bacteria; phylum Acidobacteriota; class Holophagae; order Holophagales; family Holophagaceae; genus UBA1801. The sequence continues at coordinate 2,053 of CAYZND010000259.1, read as the reverse complement.
GTGGTGGATCATGTGCTCTGGTATCTCTTCGCCATCGGCGTGGGCACCCTGACGGTGGCTTTGGGCGCCAACCTGCTCGCCCGGCATGCGGAGGCTTCATGAAGATCCTCGCCATCACCGCCTGCCCCACGGGCATCGCCCACACCTACATGGCCGCCGAGAACCTCGAGCGCATGGGCAAGAAGCTGGGCCATGAGATCAAGGTGGAGACCCAGGGCGCCATGGGCATCGAGAACGAGCTCACGGCCCGGGACATCCGGGACGCCCAGATCCTGATCATTGCCTCGGAAGTGCCCGTCCAGGGTCGCGACCGCTTCCTGAACATCCCCAAGATCATCGAGGTCCCTGTCCAGCTCGCCATCCGGAACCCCGCCGACGTCTTCAACCGCCTTTCCTCCTGACCCACTTGGCGCGGGGGTCTTCCGCGCCCGGATCCACGCCATCCACCCTCTTGTCCCTCCGGGCACGACCCGGTCGGGATTGTTCTGCGCGTTCCACGCTTTTCCACCCCACCCCTCTCCTCCAGGAGCACACCGTGAAGCCCATCACCCGCTTCGTCTCCACCACCCTGGCAGCCTCGCTGCTCTTCATCGGCGCCGCCGCCCAGGCCCAGAAGCCCACCATCGCCGGCATCGTCTTCCAGGAGGACCAGTTCATGAAGACGGTCCTCATGGGCATGAAGAGCGCCGCCGAGAAGAACGGCGTCGAGCTGCTCACCGCCAACACCGCCAACCAGATCTCCAAGGAAGTGGAAGTCGTCAACACCTACGCGGCCCGCAAGGTGGACGCCATCTGCATCACGTACCTCGATCCCGCCGCGGCCTCCATTCCCGCTGCGAAGGCCGCCCACGACAAGGGCATCAAGATCATCAGCTTCAACAACACCCTGGCCGCCGACTTCCCCGTCGCCACGATCCAGTCCAAGAACGAGGCCCTCGGCGCCGGCTCCGGCAAGGCTGCCGCGGAATACATCAAGACCCAGCTGAAGGGCAAGAAGACCATCAAGGTCGCCGTCATCAACTACAAGGCCCAGCTGCCCCCCGAGAGCAACGCCCGCCAGGACGGCTTCTGGGACGAGATCAAGGGCATCCCTGGCGTCACCCTCGTGGGCGAAGCCTCCGCTCCCGCCGTGGACCAGTCCGTGAAGAAGGCCGGCGACATCATCACCGCCAACCCTGATCTCGACATCATCTTCGGCTGCAACGACGGCGGCACCAAGGGCGCCGTGCTGGCCGTGAAGAACGCCGGCAAGAAGATCGCCGTCTTCGGCATCGACCTCGACAAGCAGATGGTGAGCTTCCTGCAGGCCAGCGACAACATCCTGCAGGCCAGCACCGGCCAGGATCCCTTCAAGATCGGCGCCATGAGCGTGGAGTTCGCCGTCAAGGCCCTGAAGGGACAGCCCGTGGACAAGATGGTCATCGTCCCCGGCCTCACCCTCACCCGCACCAATCCCAAGGCCATCGAGGAATTCGCCAAGACCGTCAAGTAGTCCGCACACGCCCGGCGGCCCTCTCCACGGGCCGCCGGGCGGCTTCTCGCAGGTGACCCGTGGATCCCATCAAGCTCGAAGTCCGGAACCTCACCAAGACCTACCCCGGCACCGTGGCCCTCAGCGACTTCTCCGCCGTGATGACGGGCGGGAACGTCTATGCGTTGCTCGGAAAGAACGGCTCGGGCAAGAGCACCTTCGTGAAGTGCCTCTCCGGCGCCGTCATTCCCACGGAAGGTGAGATCCTCCTGAACGACCGCCCGGTCCACTTCCGCTCCCCCATGGATGCCTTCGCGGCCGGCGTGGCCATCGTCTACCAGGAGCTGAGCCTGGTGCTCGACTTCACGGTGGCGGAGAACATCCTCCTCGGACGCTGCTTCCACAAAGGACCCGGAGGCGCCGTCATCGACTGGAAGCGCACCAACGAGAAGGCCGCGGAGATCCTGGCGAGCCTGCGCATCGACATCCCGGTCACCGAGAAGGTGGCCAACCTCAGCGTGGGCCAGCGCCAGATGATCGAGATCGCCAAGGCGATGTCGTACAACCCCTCCGTGCTCATCC
>CAYZND010000258.1:0-5397 GCA_964479495.1 uncultured Mesoterricola sp. | reverse complement strand
TTCTGGATGGCGTCCTCCCACTCCCGGCGGTCCAGGGTGTTCTGGACCCAGGTGATGCGGAGCCCCTTGGTGGCGCCCCAGCGCTTCAGGAGCTGCTCGGTACCCAGGTAGATGGCGGCGGGGGCCACGATGTGGTCTCCGGGCTTCAGGAAGGCATCCAGCACCACGGCGAAGGCCGCCATGCCCGAGCTGGTGAGCAGGGCCCGCTCCGCCTTTTCCAGGGCGGCCAGGACCGCCTCCACCTCGCTGAAGTTCGGATTGCCCCAGCGGGTATAAAACTGGGGCGGCTCGATGCTGGCGGCGAACTCGGCCCCCTCTGCATTCTCCTTCAGCTCGAAGACGGAGGTCTGGAAGATGGGCGTGGTGACGCCCCGCGTGGGATTGCAATGCCTGCCGGCGTGGATGGCCGTGGTGGTGGGACCCCAGATTCGTCGGTACATGCATCACCCCGTGATCTACAGCTTATCGTCCAGGTAGGGGAACCTTCCCCAATTATGGCTCAGGGATTCCACCAGAACACGATGCTCAACGCGACGACGGCGAACACCACCAGGGCGATGAGCCGCCAGAGGGTCGGTGCGCCCGCGGGAATGGGCTCCCCAGCCTGTGGATCTTCCAGGGCCAGGCGGGTGAGTTCCTCGTCGGGGGATTCCGGAGGCTCTGGATGGGGGGGCACAAGGGGATCGATGATCTGCCCTAGGTAGACCCTCCGGAAGGTTTCCGGCGGAGGCGCATCCTTCCGGGTCTCCTCATCCATGGATGGCCGCCTGCAGAGCTTCGGCGACGAGCTGAGGGTTCACCTTCCCCTGGCCCGCCTTCATGATCTGACCCACGAGGAACCCGCGCAGCTTCTCGTTTCCAGCCTTGAGCTGAGCCGCCTGGGCGGTGTTGACCGCCAGCACCTCCCGCACCAGGGCATCGATGGCGCCGCGGTCCGAGACCTGCGCCAACCCGAGACGCTCCACAAGGGCCTGGGGGGGGCCCTCCCCCCGCAGCAGCGCGGGGAAAATGGTCTCCTTCGCAGTGTTGAGGTTGACGGTGCGAGCCTCCAGGAGCCCAATGAGCTCGCCCAGGTGAGCCAGGTCCAATCCCAGCTCCGGGAGCAGCCCGCCCCGCTCATTGAGGGCTCGGCTCACCTCGCCCAGCATCCAGTTCGCAGCCTGCTTGCCGTTGCCGGAAACCTGCGCCACGACCTCGAAGCCATCGGCGAAGGGGCGGTCCTGGAGGAGCATCCCGGCCTCGTACTCCGTGACGCCGTACTGGGTCATGAACCTGGCCTTGCGAGCCTCCGGCAGTTCGGGCATCCGGCTCCGCACCATCTCGATCTCTTCGTTGGTGATGGTGAGGGGGGGCAGATCCGGCTCGGGGAAGTAGCGGTAGTCCATGGCCGCCTCCTTGGAGCGCTGGGCCCGGGTTTCCCCGGTGGCCGCGTCCCAGCCGCGGGTCTCCTGCCCGAAGGTCTCGCCCCGCTCCAGGAGCTCGATCTGGCGGCTGATCTCGAATTCCAACGCCAGCTTCACATTGCGGAAGGAGTTGATGTTCTTGACTTCCACCCGGGTGCCGAAGCCGGTGGCGCCGGCCTTCCGCACCGAGACGTTGGCATCACAGCGGAAGGAACCCTCTTCCATGTTCCCGTCGCAGATGCCCAGGAAGGTCACCAGCCGGTGCAGGGCCTTCAAGTAGTCCGAGGCCTCCTGCGGGCTGCGCAGGTCAGGACGCCCCACGATCTCCAGCAGGGGCACCCCGGCGCGATTGAGGTCCACCAGGGAGACCTTTCCATCATGGCTGCTCTTGCCCGAATCCTCCTCCAGGTGGGCCCGCTCGATGCCCGCCCGGACCGGCCCGCCCGTGCCCCGGGCAAGGGGGTCTCCGGGAATCTCCAGCCAGCCATCCTCCACCACGGCCACGGGCCCCTGGGTGATCTGGTACCCCTTGGGAAGGTCCGGGTAGAAGTACTGCTTGCGGTAGAAGGTGCTGCACTGCCGGATCGTGCCGTGGATGCCCAGCCCCAGGGCGATGGCCATCTTGATGGCCTCATCGTTCACCACGGGCAGGGCACCCGGCAGGGCGAGGCAGACGGGGCAGGTGCGGCTGTTGGGCTCGCCGCCATACCGGTTCTCGCAGGCACAGAACATCTTGGAACGGGTCAGCAGCTGGACGTGCACTTCCAGTCCGATGACCGCTTCGTATCCGGCCTGCATCATGGGGCCTCCCGGGACCATCTTACTTGCCCAGGCAGAAGCCGCTGAAGACTTGGTCGAGGGCGGTCTCGGCCCGGTCCTCGCCGGTAAGCCTGGCCAGCAGGGTCCAGAGCCCTTGGAGCACGGACGCCGGCAGCTCGGGAGGGCAGGGCTCCTGCAGTTGGAACAGCAGCTCCAGCTGCAGGACCAGTTCATCCAGCAGGGCCCGCTGACGCTCCGTGGCCAGGGCTCCCAGGCAGGCGTCCGGAGCCAGCCCCCCCAGGAAGCGTTCCTTGAGGGCTCCCTCCAGGGCCGAAAGGTCTCCGGTGGCGGCGGAAATGCGCAGGCCTTCCCCCCCAGCCAGGTCCGCTTGGTTCCGCACCACGAGGACCTTCCCCTCGTAGGGGGACAACCGTTCGAGAATGTCCGGGTCGGGTCCAGGATCCATCGCGGGAACCAGGTGCAGGATCAGATCGGCCTTCTCCAGCACGGCCGCCACCCGGGCCACCCCCAACCGCTCCACGGGGTCCTCGGTATGCCGGAGGCCCGCCGTGTCGAACAGGTAGAGCGGCAGATCGGCCCACTCGGCCCGGACTTCGAGCACATCCCGGGTTGTCCCGGGGACCTCCGTGACGATGGCCCGATCCTCTCCAGCCAGGGTGTTGAACAGGGTGCTCTTCCCGGCGTTGGGGCGGCCCACCAGGGCGATCCTCAGCCCGTCCCGGAGCCAGCGGGCTGCCTCGGCGCGCTTTTGTTCCACGTGGAACGTCCGACGAAGGCCCCCGAGATCGATGCGCATCGGGTCCAGGTCCAGGCCAATGCCCTCCTCCTCGCCATAGTCCACGGCCGCTTCCGCACGGGCCATCCAGGGAGAGAGGGCGCCCCGGGCTGCCTCCACCCAGGCAGGCACCGCTCCGCACCGGGCCTGGGCCTGGCGCAGCTGGGTGTCCGTGGCCGCGCCGATGGCGTCCCGCAGGGCCTCGGCGCTGAGCAGGGTCTGCTTGCCGTTCAGAAGGGCCCGCCGGGTGAACTCCCCCGGTTCCGCCAGGCGGATCCCCAGGCGGCCCAGGTGTTCGAGGAACCGCCTCACCAGGAGCGGATTGCCGTGGAGGTGGAACTCCGCCACGTCCTCCCCGGTGTAGCTCGCGGGCGCGGGAAAGAAGAGCACCAGGGCCTGTTCCTGGAATCCATCCCAGGCAAGGGTCCTGAGGCTGGCCCGGCGGGCCGCAGGCAGCTTCACCAGAGGTTGCAGCAGGACCGCCAGCGCCGGACCCGAGACGCGCACCACGGCCACCGCCCCCGGGAAGAGGGGAGTGGCCGGCGCACAGATCGGCTGGCTCATGGGACTAAGCGCGGGTCACCTTCAGGGTCTTGAAGTGTCCGTCGCCTTCGCTGGTCGTGGCCAGGTCGCTCTCCCGCCCGAGCACGAGATGCACCCAGCGTCGCTCCCTGGGACTCAGGGAGTTGAACGTGAAGCTGCCCGTCTCACGGGTCTTCTTCGCCGCCACGGCGGCCATGGCCTTCAGCTCGGTGAGTCGGAAGAGCCTGAAGGCCTGCACATCCAGGTAGGCGAGCTTCGACTCCTCGCGCTCTCCCTGGGCCTCGTGGAGAAGGAACTGCAGGGCGTCCAGGGCCTGGCCTTTGTTGGCCAGAAGCCACTGGGCATCGGGTCCGGACAGCACCAGGCGGTTCGGAAAGAGCTCCTCGTCACCGGAGGGCTCGAACTTGGCCTTCACCGATAGACCCAGCTCCTCGCACCACCGCACGGCCAGTTCGGGCAGCTCCTCGAAACTCAAGGCGGACTTGCGCATGGACGCTCCCCTCAGATGACCACGGGCTGGGGCTTGTAGGTGCGCATGAGCCACCAGGACTGCCCCATGCCGATGAGGTTGAAGATCAGGTAGTAGAGGCATAGTCCGGAAGGCGTGCTCGAGAAGAAGAAGACCATCATGGCGGGCATGAGCCACATCATCATCTTCCGCTGAGCCGGGTCGCCCGTGGCAGGCGTCATGGCCTGCTGCGCGATCATGGAGGCGCCCATGAGGACCGGCAGGATGTAATACGGATCCTTGGTGGAGAGGTCGTGGATCCAGCCCAGGAAGGGCGAGTGCCGCAGCTCGAACACCGCGTTCAGCATGGACCAGAGGGCGAAGAAGACAGGCATCTGGAGCAGCATGGGCAGGCATCCGCCCATGGGGTTGTGGCCGTTCTTCTTGTAGAAGGCCATGAGCTCCTTCTGCATCTCGGCCTTCTTGGTCATGTCGTTGCCGAACTTCGCGTACTTCTCCTGGATCACCTTCTGGTGAGGCTCCAGGTCCTTCATGCGGAGCATCTGTACGGTGGTCTTCGTGTTCAAAGGCCACAGGGCGAGGCGCAGCAGGACGGAGAACACGACGATGGTCCAGCCCCAGTTGGGGATGAATCCGTGGATGGCGCGCAGGATCCAGAACATGCCCTTGGCCACAAGGCCGAAGAAACCGAAGTCCAGAACCTGGGCATAGGGCTTGCCGAAGGCAGCCAGCTGGTCCGCCTGCTTGGGGCCCAGGTAGAGCTTCGCAGTCACGCTCCCGGGAGCAGAGAAGCCACGGCCGGATTCGCGGACCGCGGCGGTGGGCAGCTCCCAAATGGCGCAGAAGTAGTGGCTGGTCTGGGCCTCCTGGGGGGAATTCACTCCGGCATCCAGTCCCACGCGCGAAGTGGCCGCGGGCAGTTCCTTGCGCTTGGAGCCCAGGAAGCTGAAGAAGGGGTCCTTCAGCATGTCCATCCACTTCACGGGCTCGATTCTTTTTTCATCCAGGGTGAAGATACGGCCCAAGTTGTGCACCTCGGCCGCATCGGTGGGCATTCTCAGCAGGACGAAGGACTTGCCGCTGACGGGAGTCCAGGCCACAGAGAGGACATGGCCTTTGTCCGGCACTTCGTAGACCAGCTTGTCACCGGCGGGACTGCTGAAGGTCACCGTCTGTCCGCCGGAGCCTGCAGCCACGATGGGATCGCCGCTGAACAGGGCCTCGGAGGCGCCACCGATGCCTGGGAAGGGCAGGGACACCACCTTCCCGCTCTTGTCCTTGGCGTCCTCGTTGAAGAAACGTGTGCCGTCCTGATTCCAGACCGCCTGCACCAGGGCACCATCATTGGTCCGCCAGGTGAGTTTGAGGTCTCCGAACGTCTTAGCGAACAGAGGGGCGGATACGACGCTGGGTGCCGCTACTGGGGC
>CAYZND010000257.1:0-5406 GCA_964479495.1 uncultured Mesoterricola sp. | reverse complement strand
GGAAGGGTACGCGAGTCCATGGAAGATCCTCCGTTCACGGGCAAGGCTCCGGCCTGGTTCCACAGGTGTGAAACCGGCGGGTCAGGGCTGTCGGGGGCCGGGGCGGCCGGCGCCCTCACGACTGCTTGAAATCTAGCTCGTCACAGGCCATCGGCCGGGCTGTCAGGCCGGATTGCGCGGCGCCCGAGTCGAATGGCTCCGTCCGCGAGCCCAACGGGCGGGTTGACGCCGCCTTCGGGTGCGGGTGGAGAACGGCTCTGACCCAGGTCCGCCGCCCGGTCACGTGCAGCAAGGTGACGGCGCCCATGGCGAGCCCCGCCACGACATGCCAGGGTGCGGGGCTCCAGGACGGGAGGCCATCGATCCCTCCCGGATCGGGTCCTGAGATGAGGGCCCAGAGGAAGGTTCCGAGGAGGGCGGCGGCGGTCCAGGCGCGAAGACGAACCTTCCCAGCCCGGCTGGTTCCGAGGAGAACGCTCCGGATCCAGGTTCGGTGCCAGGCCAGGTGCAGGGCGGTGGCTGCCAGGAGCACGGTGCTCATCAGTGTGTGGATGGCGCGCCATTCCCGGCCCGGGAGGCCCAGGGGCGAGGTGCCGGGACCGGTGAGCCAGAGGGTCAGTCCGCTGAGGATCACCAGGACGAAGGCGACCCCCAGCACGGTGTCCAACCCCAGGTTGCGTTGATGCCGGTTCATGGTGCGGAAACCCAGGAACGGATGAGGGGGGCGTCAGTGGCCATGGCGCCCGCCGTCGGAGCCACCGCAAAACTGGTAGGCGAAGCCGAGCCCCACGCCGGTGGCGCTCTTCCGTCGCGTCAGGGGGCTGTCGGCCGCATCGCCCAGGAGCCGGCCATGCTCCACCACAGCGAAGGTCTTCCAGCGGTCGGTGACCTCCCACTGGACCATCGCGCTGGCGCGGACTTCGCGCAGGCCGGCCCTGGGGGTGCAGGTCCTTCCATCCGCGGCGCGCAGGTCCTGGTTCCCCGCGGCGATCAGGGCCTGGCGCCGGGAAGCCTGCACGGGAGTGATCCCGCTCTCCCACACCTGGTAGTCCTGGTTGCCCCAGATCCCCGTGAGGCCCAGCTCCAGCCCGATCCCTTCGCGAAGCTGGATGGAGCGGCCCACGGTGAGGCCCGCCACCATGCCGGAGCCGCTCTTGGATCCCTTCAGGACCTCCATGGAGCCGAAGAAGGCCTCCGTCCGATAGCTCGCCTCCAGGCCGAAGAACGCGTTCGCGTCCCGGTCCCCCATGCCCTTCAAGGCCTTGGCGTCGTCCTCATTGCGGCCGCCCATCTCGGTCAGGAACAGGGCGCCGAGGGTCCAGGATCCGCGCTGCAAGGGCCGGACGTAGATCCCGGCGGCGCCTCCGACCACCGAACTCCCTTTGATTCCCACGAGGCCCTTGTAGTCAAGCTCCACGAAGGGCTCCACCGAGGTTCGGCGCTCGCTGGACCCGCTGTAGGCCGGCCGCTGCAGGCCCATGGCCCCAATGGCGAAGGTCCAGTCGCCTTGGGGTCCTGCGGGGCCGTCCTGGGCCGAGAGGGGCGCGGAAATCGCGAGCGTCGCGGCCAGAAGGGAAGGGATGAGAGGGTGCTTCACGAAACCTCCAGGGGAGGCGCGGCGCCGCAGGCGCTGCGCGGGTTGATCGGAACATGGCACGGGGGGCTGGCTCGCGGCCTCACGGCGTCAGGACGCAGGCCTCCCCCCGCTTGAGGGCATGCACCCGGGAAGGCCACCCCGGGTTCGCGGCCAGGGCGGCGTCCAGGTCCGCGAGGGGGCCGTCGTAGCCTTCCTGGCCTTCGGTGAAGGTCCCGTAGTGGATGGGGATGACGGCGGCGGCGTCCAGGAGGGGTGCGACCTCGAGGGCTTCCCGGGGACTGAGGTGGATGGGAGCCATGAAGGCGCGGGGCTCGTAGCAGCCGATGGGGAGCAGGGCCGCGCGGAAGGGACCGCAGACCTGCCGTATCTGGGCGAAGTGGGGGCCGAAGCCCGTGTCCCCGGCGAAAAAGACCCGGCCCGATGGCCCTTCGATGGAAAAGCCGCACCAGAGGGTTCGGTTCTCGCTCCAGGGCCTCCGCTGGGAGCCATGGCGGGCGGGCAAGGCCCGCACACGCACGCCGGGCACGACGACCGCGTGTTCCCACCAATCCAGTTCGAGGACCTGGGTGAACCCCGCCTCCTTCATCAGCGCGCCATTCCCGAGGGGTACGAAGACAGGGCAGCCATGCCCCTGGGCCAGACGCCGCAGGGTCTTCAGGTCCAGGTGGTCATAGTGGTCGTGGCTCACCAGCACCCCATCGAGGGGGGGCAGGTCCTCGAAGCGGATGCCTGGGGCCGAGATGCGCCGCGCGCCCAGAGGCCCCACGCCGGCCACGGGGCTCCAGATGGGATCCGTCAGGAAGTTCAGGCCGTCCAGTTGGATCAAGGCCGTCGAATGCCCGATCCAGGTGATGCGGAGGGCGCCACCGTGGACGCGCTCCCGGGGTTTCTGGCCCCCGGGTTCGGTCACCCAGTCCGGGTAGGTGCCTCGGCGGGCCCACAGGTGACTCCAGATCTCGCCGAAGCGGTGGGTGACGGCCAGCTCCGAGTGGAATCGCCCGCCCTCGAACCGGGCCCTGGCCAGCGGCTCCCCCGAACCGGCGGCGAGGGGCAGGCCGAGCGACAGCATCCATCCCAGCACCTTCCTCTGTGTTGCGCTGCGGTCCATGGTTCGCTCCCACCGGTTCCAGCGTGGGGCGAGCCCAGAGAAGGGCGCGATCTTCCAGCCTGGTTGAGATCATCCGGGGCTGGATTACTGCGGGAATGGGCCGAACGGGCGGAGGTGATCACCGGTGCGCGCGCCTGGGCCTCCGTTGGGCGAGTGAGGACCACGGCTCGGAAAGGCCCGAGACGGTCCCCGGGGTTCCGTGCCACCCTGAGGGCCTTCGCAGGAGACTGTCATGATCTTCCTCGCCGTTCTGCTCATTGCTCTCGGCTTCGTCGTCTGGCGCGTGAAAAGCAAGCTGGGCTTCCCGCTCTCCAAGCGCCTGGAGATCGTGCAGTGGCTGGCCCTGGTGCTGGGCACCGCCCTCTTCGTGGGCAGCATGGCCGTGATCGTGCCGCCGGGGCAGGCCGGCGTGGTCGTGCTCTTCGGCAAGGTTCGGGACGAGGCGCTGCCTTCGGGTCTGCACCTCGTGAACCCCTTCGCCTCCATCACCGAGATGGAGATCCGGACCCGGAACTACACCATGTCGAACGTGGCGGACGAGGGACAGGTCAAGGGCGATGACTCCATCCAGGTCATCACCAGCGACGGCCTCACCGTGAAGCTGGACTGCACGGTCTTCTACTCCCTGCAGCTCGCCAAGGTGGCGAAGATCTACCAGGAGATCGGGCCCGATGTGGAAGGCAAGATCCTGCGCAGCGAGATCCGCGCGAGCCTCCGCGACGCCGCCGCCAACCTGCTGGCCACCGAGCTCTACACCTCCAAGCGCCAGGCCTTCGTGGAGCAGGTCACGCGGTCGCTCAAGACCTCCTTCGAGAATCGCGGTGTGAACCTGGAGCAGGTGCTCCTGCGCAACGTCCTCCTGCCCGACCAGATCACCAAGGCCATCAACGACAAGATCGCCGCGGACCAGGAGGCCCAGAAGATGGCCTTCATCCTGCAGAAGGAGAAGCAGGAGGCCGAGCGCAAGCGCATCGAGGCCGAGGGCCAGGCCCGGGCCCAGCAGATCGTGAGCCAGAGCCTCACCCCCCAGATCATCGAGTACCAGCGGATCCAGGCCCTGCGCGCCATCGGCGAGAAGGGGAACCTGATCATCACGCCCATGGGAGGCTCAATGCCCCTGATCCAGGTGCCGGCGAAGAAGAACTGACTACACGGAAGGTTCTGGCGTACTGGTGGGAGGTTCCGGATCGCCGGGCCGCATGGTGATCTGGATGCGCTCCCCGGCGCGGATGACATCGAAGACCAGCACGGTCTCCGGGGGCAGGAGCTCCAGGATGTCAGCCAGCTGCACTTCGTGATCCACGGTACGGCCCTGGATGCCCACGATGATGTCCCCGACTTCGGGCACCTGCGCGCCCTCCTTCAGCACCCAGCCTTTGAGCCCGGCACGATCCGCGGGAGATCCGGCCAGCACACCCCCCACCACGATGCCCTTGGTGACGCCCAGCAACGACGCCACCTGGGCCGGCACGGCGGAGAAGCCGAGGATGGGGCGTTCCAGCTGACCCTTGGCGATGAGGAGAGGCACGACGCGGTTCAGGGTGTCCACGGGAATGGCGAAGTTGACGCCCGCGTTGACGCCGGTCTTGGACTTGAGGGAGGTGTTCATGCCGACGAGCCGGCCGGCGGAGTCCAGGAGCGGGCCGCCGGAGTTGCCCGGGTTGATGGCCGCATCCGTCTGGATGGCGTCCCGGATGCCTCTCTGCAGGGTCACATCGGTCATGACCTCGCGGCCCACGCCTGAGATGATGCCCTGGGTCATGGTGTGGTCGAGCCCGAAGGGGTTCCCGATGGCCAACACGGACTGTCCCACGCGCAGATCCTTCGAGCGTCCCAGGGGTAGGGGCTTCAGATCCTTCAGGGGTGCGAAGACCCTCAGCACGGCAATGTCGTAGCCCAGGCTCTTGCCGATCACCCGGGCCCGGTAGATCTTCCCGTTGGCGAGCTTGATCTGCAGGTCTTCGGCCTCCCCGATGGGCTGACCGTTTTCATCCTCGATCTCGATCACGTGGTGGTTGGTGACCACGTGGCCCATCTCGTCCCAGACGAATCCTGTGCCCGTGCCGGGAGGGATGGCAAAGACATCGCCGGTCTCCAGGTTCTTCATGACGAACTGCCGGGTGGCGGAGGCAATGTAGACCACCGAGGGCTTGGAGGTCTTGAATACCGCGATCCGACTGGCTTCGGCGCCGTTGATGGGCTTCCGGGACGAGATGGGGCGGGGCTTGGCGCCCAATCGGCCGATCTCGATGGCCGCCTGCTCCTCCGGGGTGATGGGGACCTGGGCGCCGTGGTAGAGCCCCTGGGCATGGATCGCCGGAGTGATCGAGAGCAGGAGGGCCAACGCCCATGATGGACCAGGGAAAGACCGCAGCAGGTTCATGATCAGGCTCCACCCTCCTGGTGCCATGATGCGCCCGTTGGTCCCCGCCGCCCAACCTGTTCGCCCTTTTTCCGCCCCGTACGGCATGCTGGAGGGATGCCGCATCCCATGGACCCCTTCTTCGCACCGCCCGAGGGTCGGCTCTTCGCCTGCTTCCCAGGGGCAGAGGAGCGGCCGGGTCAGCGGCGCATGGCGGAGCTGGTGTTCGACGCCATCCGTGAAGGGATCGAGCGTCAGGAGGTTTGGAAACGCGCCGGGGCGGAGCCCGAGAGCCGCCCCGATGGCATCCTCCAGGCCGTCGAAGCGGGCACGGGCACG
>CAYZND010000256.1:0-5406 GCA_964479495.1 uncultured Mesoterricola sp. | reverse complement strand
GAGGTCCGCCTTCTTGAAGCTCCGGTAGAGCAGCAGGTCGTACACGATCTTGAGGCCGCCGGAGAGGATGAAGGGCAGTCCGATGAGCGTGGGAACGGCCAGGAGCTGGCCTGCCAGCGCTGGGGATACGGAAGCGCCCGTGGTCCGGGCGATGCCTGTGACGCCTGCGGCGGCGGAGCGCTCGTCGGGCTCCACCACGGCCATGGTGTAGGACTGGCGGGTGGGCACATCCATCTGGCTGATGCTGAAGCGCAGCAGCAGCACGGCGATGGCCAGCGGCAGGGTGGGCATGAGAGGCACCAGGATCAGCAGCACGTTGGAGGGGATGTGGGTGAAGACCATCGTGTTGATGAGACCGATGCGCTTCGCGAGCTTCACCGCATACAGGGCGGAGAGGCCCGCCAGGATGTTTGCGGCGAAGAAGATGGAGCCCAGCACACCCGGCGCTACGCCGAAGCGCAGATGGAACCAGTAGGCCACCACGCTCTGGATGACGAAGCCTCCTGCGAAGGCGTCGAGGGAGAAGAGGGCGGAAAGCTTGAACACCGTCTTCCTGGACTTGTGAAGACCGAAGGCGCCTTTGGGTTTAGAAGGGGACGCGGGCGCTTCCACGGCGGGGGTCAGGAACCCGAACCCCGCCAGGAGCATCAGCCCGAGCGCCGCGTAGGCCAGGAGCAGGACGCGGTAGCTGGCGACGGGGGCCATGCCCTGGGCCTGCATGAGCTGGGCGGCCCAACCTCCTACCAAAGCCCCCACGGCCGAGGCGGAGGAGCCCGCGAGGTTGTACCAGGCAAAGGTCCCCGTGCGCCGGTTGTCCGGCAGGATCTGCGAGAGGGAGGCCTGCTCGATGGCCAGGAAGGGCCCCACCTCGTGGCCGGAGGGGCTGATGACGCCCAGGGTGGCCGCCATGAGCAACACCCAGAAGTCGCCGCTGAGGGCAAAGGGGATGCCCGCGGCCAGCATGAGCAGGGCGCCCACCCTCAGCATGCGCCGGCGGCCGATGCGGTCGGCGTTCGTGGTGATCCAGAGGGAGAGCAGGGTGTCGCCCACCAGCGTCAGCGTGAGGAGGAGCCCGATGCGCCCTTCGCCGAACCCCAGCTCCGCAAGGTGGAGCACCAGGATCACGGACAGGAACCCGTAGGCGAACATGCGGACGATCCGGGTGGCGAACAGCAGGCGGCCATCCGTCTGCAAGGCAGCGATGCCCCTTCCGACCTTTTCCACGGTTCCTCCCGGACAAGCGAGTGTATCCCACTGCCCCCTGCCGCTTGTTTCCGGGCAGCGATCGCCTCATCATCGCTGTAGCTCATCGGATGTCCGCCATGACCACCCAGGCGAAATGCCCCACCTGCGGCGCGCCGCTCACCTTCCGACCCGGGACGATGGTGGTCGTCTGCGGCTACTGCCAGTCCATCTCGGCCCGCACGGACCGGGATCCGCGGCTCATCGGCAAGGTGGCGGCCCTGGTGGATACCGGCTCGCCCCTTCGCACCGGACAGGAAGGGAGCTATGCGGGCCGGGCCTTCACCCTCGTGGGCCGGACCCAGATGCGCCACCCCTTGGGCGGGTTCTGGAACGAGTGGTACCTCGCGCTTTCCGATGGCCGCTGGGGCTGGCTGGCGGAAGCCCAGGGACGCTTCTACCTGACCTTCGCCCACGCCGTGAACGTGCCCATCCCCACCCCTGAGAGCCTCCGCGCCGGAAGTACGGTGAACCTGGGGGACCAGGGGCTCTGGTCCGTGGCGGAAGTCAGCGAAGGCGCCTTCGCTTCAGCCGAGGGAGAGATCCCCTGGATGGTGGATCTGGGGGCGTCCTACCGCTTTGCGGACCTCAGTGGACCCAACGGGGCCTTTGCGACCCTCGACTACTCGGAGGATCCGCCCCTCTTCTTCACGGGACGGGAGATCCCCTTCGAGGACCTCAAGCTGAAGGCCTCCACCAGCGGACCTCCACCCGTGCCGAAGGTTCGGGCCCAGAACCTGCCCTGCCCCCAATGCGGCGCGCCGCTGCCCCTGCGGGCCCCCGACGAGACCCAGCACGTGGTCTGCGCCGCCTGCAACAGCCTGCTGGATGCCTCCGAAGGCCGACTCGCCTTCCTCAAGTCCCTGCAGCAGCCCAATGCGCGGATGTTCATCCCCCTGGGCGCCCAGGGCCAGCTGGGCGGCGTGCCCCTCACCTGCATCGGCTACCTGCTTCGCTCCTGCACCATCGAAGGCGAGCGCTATCCCTGGGGTGAGTACCTCATGATGGACAACCGCCATGGCTTCCGGTGGCTCGTGGAGAGCGACGGTCACTGGAGCGTGGCAGAGGCGGTCCCCCTGGGCGAGATCCGCCGGGTCGGCCGGAACATCGCCTACAAGGGGAAGGCCTACAAGCCCTTCCAGCACTCAGACGCCGTGGTGGACGGTGTCTACGGCGAGTTCTACTGGAAGGTGGAGCAGGGTGAGCGGGTGCGGGTCGCCGAGTTCGTCAACGCCCCCGTCAGCCTGGCCGAGGAAGTGCAGCGCCAGCCCGGCGGCGGCGAGGAGGTCAACTGGTCCAAGAGCACCTACCTCGAGGGCACGGAGGTCTGGAAGGCCTTCCAGCTCAAGGGTACGCCCCCTCCAGCGGACGGCATCGCACCGCACCAGCCCAACCCCCACTGGAAGACGGCCCGGCAGCTGGGCCTGTGGATGGTGGCTGCCTTCGCCCTTCTGGTGGTGGTGCTGGGCTACGAGGTCGTCACCCATCGCGAGAAGCTGCTCTTCCAGCAGGAGTTCAACCTCGCGGAGCGCATCGCGGCGGCCCCTCCGGCCACCGGCGCGCCTCCGGAGATCCTCTTCGTCTCGAAGCCCATCCGCATCGAAGACGGCACCAAGAACTTCGCCCTGACCCTCAGCGCGCCCGTGAACAACAACTGGATCGGCGTTGAGGGTGCCCTGGTCAACGAGGCCACGGGCGCCTCCGAGGTCTTCCAGGTCACCTCCAGCTACTACGCCGGCTCCGACGAGGACGGCCCCTGGACGGAAGGGAATCGCAAGGAGACGGTCTACCTGTCCTCGGTACCACCCGGCGACTACGTGATGAGGCTCGCGGCGGTCTGGGATGGCCCCGTCCCTCCCGCGCCGACCTTCAACGTGGAGCTCCGGATGGGCATCGTGCGCTGGACCTACGGATTTCTCGCCGCACTGGTCCTGGCGGTCTTCCCTGTCCTGGGCTGGCTGCGGGCTCTATCCTTCGAGGGCCGGCGCTGGCAGGAGAGCATGTACACCACAACGGGTCTTCCATCTGGAGACGATGACTGATGCGCGCCCTGTACGCCCTCGCCATGCTCGGTTCCTTCGCCTTCCTGGGCACCAATGCCTTCCTGGGGCGCGAGTTCTTCGGTGATCACAAGCGCCTCGAACTCCCCCCCAGCGTCCGCCAGACGCCCGGGGGCTACCGAACCTTCCTGCACAACCACGGCTTCCGAGGAGGCAAGTGATGGACCTCGCAACGACACTCTGGCGTCCCCTGGTGATGGCCACGGTCTTCTGCTTCCTGGGGCTGGCCATCCTGGGCCTCGTGTGGGCCTTCCTGGCAAAGGTCCTGCCCTTCTCCATGCGCAAGGAAGTGGAGGAGGACCAGAACATCGCCCTGGGCATCGTCCTCGGCAGCCTGATCCTCGGCATCTCCCTCATCATCGCCGCGAGCATTCATGGGTGATCCGGAAGTCCTGGAGGAAGGCGCGAGCGAAGTCCAGCCCCTGAAAGCCTCCCTCCTCTTCATCAGCGTCTTCATCATCGCCGCCTGCGGACTCGTGTACGAGCTGGTGGCAGGCACGCTGGCCAGCTACCTGCTGGGCGATTCCGTCATGCAGTTCTCCACGGTGATCGGGGTCTACCTGAGCGCCATGGGCCTGGGCTCCTACCTCTCGAAGTACATCCACCGGGGGCTCGCCCAGCGCTTCGTGGACCTGGAGCTGGCCGTGGCCCTGGTGGGAGGCTTCTCGGCACCCCTGCTCTTCCAGACCTTCGCCCGCACCCACGCCTTCCGGCCCGCCCTCTACCTCACGGTCGTCGTCATCGGGGTCCTGGTGGGCCTGGAGATCCCCCTGCTCATGCGGATCCTGCGCCACCAGGTGCGCTTCAAGGACCTCGTGGCCCAGGTCCTCACCCTCGACTACATTGGCGCCCTGGCGGCCTCCCTGCTCTTCCCCCTGCTGTTGATGCCCAAGCTGGGTCTCGTGCGCACGAGCCTTGCCTTCGGACTCCTGAATGCGGGCGTGGGGCTCTGGTCCACCTACCTCCTGCGACCCCTGCTGGGTGCGACCTTCGCCATGCGGCTGCGCTGCGGCGTGGTGATCGGCCTGCTAGGGGCGGCCTTCCTGGGCGCCAACTGGTTCACCCTCGCCGTGGAAGAGGAGATCTTCACGGACGAGATCGTCTATGCCAAGGCCTCGCCCTACCAGCGCATTGTGATGACCCGGGGACGGGGCAGCTTCCAGCTCTTCCTGAACGGCAACCTGCAGTTCTCCTCCGCCGACGAGTACCGCTATCACGAAGCCCTGGTGCATCCGGCCTTCGCCGTGAAGCCTGGCGCCAAGCGCATCCTGGTCTGCGGGGGCGGTGACGGACTGGCCGTGCGGGAGATTCTGAGGCACCCCGGCGTGGAGGAGGTGGTGCTGGTGGACCTGGACCCCGCGGTGACGGACCTGGCCGCGAAGATGCCCCTGCTGCGGGAGCTGAATGCGGGAGCCCTGCTGGATCCGCGCGTGAAGGTGGTCAACGCCGATGCCATGGTCTGGATCGCCGAACGCAAGGGCGGCGCCCCCTTCGACCTCGCCATCGTGGACTTTCCCGACCCCAACACCTATGCCGTGGGGAAGCTCTTCACCACCCGGTTCTACAAGCTCCTGAAGCGTCAGCTCACCCCCGATGGCGTGGCCGCGATCCAGTGCACCTCCCCCCTCATGGCGCGGCGGGCCTTCTGGTGCATCAACACCACGGTGGAGGCTTCGGGCTTCCAGGCGCGCCCCTACCATCTGGCCGTGCCCTCCTTCAGTGTGTGGGGTTTCGTGCTGGCGAGCCCCATGCCCTTCGAGGTCCCCCACCAAGCCCTCCCGGACCTGCGCCACCTCACGGACGACGCCATGGCTGCCATGTTCGTCTTCCCCAAGGACATGGAGCGCGTCCCCACGGAGGTGAACCGTCTGGACAACCAGGTCCTGGTGCATCTCTATTCCGAAGAATGGAACCGATGGTCATGAAGCGGCGCGAGTTCCTGGCCGCAGCGGCGGCAGGCACCCTGGCCCCCCTGGCCTGCACCGCGCGGAAGCCGGAGTTCCCCTTCGAAGGCGAGCTGCTCGGCACCGCCATGGACCTGGGGCACGCGGCGAGGGATGGGGATCTCCCCGTCCCGGACATCTATGAGCCGGTGGATGTGGTG
>CAYZND010000255.1:0-5420 GCA_964479495.1 uncultured Mesoterricola sp. | reverse complement strand
GGCGGGAAGAAGGGCACGGCTCGCGCCAGACCACGCAGCAGGATCTTACGGGCCTCGAGCACCACCGGCTCCGTGGAGGGCTCCCAGAGCCGCGCCACGGGAATGCTGTCGCCTTCCTGGGTCTCGAGACCCACCTTCATCACCCAGCCCTCCTCGGAAAGCCGGTCGGCGTCCTGGATGGCATCCTTCACCTGGGGCACAGGCGGTGCTTCCAGCTTGAGGCTCGGGCGGATCCACTGCTGGCGGGCGCCTTCGCTCCACTGCTCCAGCTGCTCGCCCAGGGTCCGCTCCGTGACGCCCACGGTGGGGAACTCGTTCATGGGATGGCTCAGGGCCACCATGATGCGCTCGTCCCAGGGCAGGCGGTCCCGCTTGTGCCCGCGCAGCCGGTGGATGAGGCCGAGCCGGGGATCCTCTCCCTGTCGCAGCGTGCCCGCCACGAAGCGCACCAGGAAGTCCGCGCCGTCCTCCAGGAAGCTTCGCAGCAGCTGCTCCGGGCGAGGCGGCATGGCCAGCTCGTCCTCCAGCTCTTCCGTATCCAGCGTGCCGAGGGCCAGCCCCTTGGTGAACACCCACTGATCGTCCTCCGGGAAGGCATAGGCCGAGGGGGGCATGGCCTTCACCAGCTTGTCGAGGGCCTCGCGATCGGAGGGGCTCGTGAGGCTGATGCCCCAGTTCGCCCGCCAGGGATTGCCCTTGGTATCCAGCTGAGGGAGCAGGGCGCCTCGGATCACCAGGGACTGCAGCAGGCGCAGGGCGGCGGCCCAGTAGGCCAGGCTCCCCCCGAGCCGCTCGGGATCCGGGGCCAGGGAGGCCAGCCAGGGGAGCGCCCGCTGCCAGCGCAGGGGCACGGAATGGGTCTCCACCACGCTGGAGTCGGGCAGGAATATCCGGGAGCGGGCCGGCGTCAGGCGGTCGCGACCGTGGAGGTTGCCCGGCAAGGATCGCAGCACCCGCTGCCAGGCATACGTGTCCGCAGGCTCCGGCAGGCAGACGAGAAAGCCCCGGTCCAGCGGACGATACTGGAGGATGGGCTTCATCATTCAGCTACCCTGGAAGCGGGAGCGCCAACATGCGAATTGGATTTGCGAGCGATCATGCAGGTTACGACCTCAAGGAGCGCCTGAAGGCTTGGGCTGTGGCCCAGGGACACGAGGCTGTGGACTTTGGTACCGATGGCCCTGCCTCTGTGGATTATGCGGATTTCGCGCACCGCGCTGCGGAAGGTAAGGAGATGTGGGATCGACTGGTACTGGTGTGCGGCTCCGGCATCGGCATCAGCATGACGGCCAACCGCCATGCCGGAATCCGCTGCGCCCTGGTGACCTCCCGAGAGCACGCCGAACTGGCCAGGCAGCATAACGACGCGAATGCGATTGCGTTCGGCCAGCGGCTGACGGATCCGCTCCAGGCAGAATGTTACCTCAAATCCTTCCTGGATACCCCCTTTGAGGGGGGACGCCACGAAAATCGGGTGAAGAAGATCGAACTGGGACCGATCCGCTGAAGGATCAGGCCTTATGAGGGAAGATTCCCTCCCGTCTTCCGAAGCGTGTCCTTTTTTCAACCATGCCCTCCCAGGATTCCCGCCATGCGCCAGCCCGATGAACTGCGTCCCCTCGCCTTCGAACTGGGCACCCAGGTGCATGCGGATGGCAGCTGTTTGGTGAAGCTGGGGAATACCCATGTGATCTGCTCGGCCTCCATCGAGGAGCGGGTTCCGTCCTGGATGAAGGGCCAGGGCCGCGGCTGGATCACGGCGGAGTACGGCATGCTGCCGGGCTCCACCCACACCCGCACGGACCGCGAGGCCGCCAAGGGAAAGCAGCAGGGCCGCACCGTGGAGATCCAGCGCCTCATCGGCCGGAGCCTGCGCCAGGCCGTGAACCTGTGGGTGCTGGGGGAGCGGCAGATCACCCTGGATTGTGATGTTCTCAACGCCGACGGCGGCACCCGCTGCGCCAGCATCACCGGTGCCTGGATCGCCCTGGCGCTGGCCTTGCGCAAGCGGGAGCTGGCCCATGCCCTGGTCCGGCAGATCACGGCCGTGAGCGTGGGCATCCTGGAACCCGAAGCCGGCACCGAGTGGAGCGGGCGCACGGGCCTCATCCTGGATCTTGAATACGAAGAAGACCACCGGGCTGCGGTCGACTGCAACCTGGTGGCCGCCATGCCCATGGACGCGGAGGAACTGGAGATCGTGGAGTTCCAGTCCACAGGCGAGGGCCGGAGCTTCCTGCGGGACGAGGCGCTCTCCATCCTGGATCTGGGTCTGCTGGGCTGCCAGCACCTCATGGCCGAGCAGTCGGAGATCCTGGGATGACGCTCGGCTGGCGGAGATCCTGGGTCTGCCTGCTGCTCGCCCTGGGCCTGCAGGCCGGGGAGACCATCCAGGCGGAGAGCATTCCGCCGGATTACGTCTTCCACTTCACGCCGCGGGCCTCCGTGCCCGGCCGTCCCCGGATGGGGCTCGTGCTGAGCGGCGGCGGCGCCCGCGGCGTCGGTCACATCGGCGTCCTCCAGCGCCTGGACGAGACGGGCTACCCCGTCGACTACGTCGTGGGCACCAGCAGTGGCGCCCTCATGGGAACCCTCTACGCATGCGGGTTTTCAGGGCAGGAGATCCAGGCCCTCTTCGAGCGGGTGGACTTCAGCCGCGCCTTCCTGGACCCCCTGCTGCGCAGCCCGGGACGGTCCCTGACCGAGGATGAATCGGAGAACGGCACCCTCTTCACCATCCAGACGGAACGGGGGCAGCCCACCGTGGCCCTGGGCCTGAAGTCCGGCGTCGCCATCCAGCGGACCCTCGTGGGCCTGCTGGCTCGGGGTGCCTATTTCTCCGGAGGGGACTTCGACCGACTGAAGGTGCCCCTGCGCATCCTGGCCACCAACCTGGAGACGGGCCAGGGGCGACTCCTGGAGCGGGGCGATCTGGTGGAGTCCCTGCGGGCCTCCATGGCCATCCCCGGCGGCTTCCTCCCCGTCCTGATCGAAGGCGAGCAGTACGTCGATGGCGCCTTGGCCGAGAACCTGCCCGTCTATGCCACGCGGGAGACCTTCCATCCCGACGTGGTGCTGGCCGTGGACATCAGCTCCCCCCTGCGGACCGGCAAGGTCAGCAACTTCTTCTCCCTGGCCGCCCGCAGCCTGGACCTGGTCATCGAGGGGCGGCAGCGGGACAGCCGGGCCAATGCCAGCCTGGTCATCCAGCCCGAGCTCAAGGACGTGGACTTCACGGACTACGGTCGCCAGCTTCCCGTCATCATCGCGGATACCCGCCAGGCCTTTGACGAGAAGGAGCCACTGCTCCGCGGCAAGATGCTCGGCACGGACACGAACGACGATCTCCTGCCCGCCCGTCGCGTGGACTTGAAGCAGCCCTGTCCTTTGCCGGAACGTGCCCTTGAGATCGTCCGCACCCTCCTGCCGGAGGGGCAGCCGCTCCGGCGCCGGTCCGTCCAGGCCGTGCTGCAGCAGCTGCTCGTCCATGGCTGGGCCAAGGAGGCAAAGGCCACGGTGCGAGACGATGGCGCGCTGGAACTCGAAGCTACCCCCTTCGAGGCCATCCGCACGTTGCACGTGGATGCCCCACCCCACTGGCAGGATGCCGTGTACAAGGACATGGTGGCGAACCTTCCCCTGGGCTCGCGCTTCAACCCTGAGAGCTTCGGCACCTTCCTGAGCCGCTGGGTGCACCACCTGATCATGGAGGGAGCCCCCCTGGTGGATGTGCGCGGCTCGGGCTTCCAGGCGGAGACCGGCACCCTCCGGATCACGGTGCGGGAGCCCCTGCTCGCGGCCGTCACCGTGAAGGAGGGGCTATCCACGGAAAAGGCCTACCTGCAGGAACGGTTCCGCCCCCTGATGGGCAGGCCCCTTCGAACCAAGCCGATGCGGGAGCTCGTGGACCTCGCGGAGCAGCGGCTCCACCTGGCCGAGCTGCGCTATCAGCTGAAGCCCGTGGAGGGCGGCTGCGAGCTGGCCCTGGTGCCCGTACGCCACCGGAAGACGCGCCTGGACGTGAGCCTGGGCTACGAGACCCGGCTGGGCGGCATGTTCGGCTTCCAGCTCGGAACGGAGAACTTCGGCGGCTTCGGTGTCGAGCTGGAGCTGACAGGCGCTCAGAACCGCATGGAGAAGAAGATCGAACTGGCCACCCGCCGACCCTTCGAAAACTTCCTGGGCGCCGGCCTCGAGGGGCGCCTGTCCCGCACCGAGCAGCGATTCGATCCGCACACGACCTTCCCCAGCCTGGAGATCGCGCAACCTTCCCACGGAGGCAAGATCATCGCCACCCAGATCGCCCTGGGAACCACCTACCGCTTCGGCAACCTGGGCCAGGGGAAGGCGGAGCTGTGGGCGGATCACCGGGAGGCTCGCTTCCGGCACGGCGCCTGGGATGAGACCCAGAGGAACGATGTGCTGGAACTCGACGGCGAATGGGACAACTTCGACCGCCACACCTTCCCCCGGTCCGGTCTTCTGCTCCGCGAACGCTATGGCCTGGGCCGGGTCCAGGACGGCTTGGCGCGCGGGAACGACTTCCGCTTCAACTACATCCGGGCCCGCGGCCTGCAGCCCCTCGGCTCCCGGGAGTCCCGCCTGGAACTGGGCCTGGACCTGGACCTGGAGTGGGGCTACGGCCGCAACCTGCCCCTGGACCGCTGGTGGACCACAGGGGGGCCATCCTTCCTGCTCGGCAGCGAAACCCTGGGTGTGATGACACCCAACTTCGCGGCCGGCCGTCTCGGCCTGCCCCTGCGGATGGAAGGCCCCTTCGGCCTCTCCATGCAGGTGATCCCGCGCTACGACTACGCCGTCTTCTCCGACACACCCGCCGCGCTGGGACGCAGCCTGAAAGCCCAGGGCGCCGGCCTCCTGGTGCGCACCATGGTGGCCAAGTTCTATGTGGAGCTCGCCTACGGCTGGATGAAGACCCATCAGCCGGGGACGGGATGGGGACGGCCCTCGGGCAGCCTGAACGTCCTCATCGGCAGCAAGCCCTTCGACCTCTGGACCCGGCGGTAGGTCAGCCTTCCAGCTCCGCCAGCGTCTTCGCGATGCCCTCTTCGAGGCTCGTGAAGGGCCGGGTGTAGCCGGCGTCCCGAAGCGAGGAGACGTCCGCCTGAGTGAAGCTCTGGTACTTGCCCCGCAGGACATCGGGGAAGGGGATGTACTCGATGCGCCCCTGGCCCAGGAGCCGGATGAGGGTCTGGGCGATGGCGTTGAAGCTCCGCGCCTGGCCCGTGCCGGCGTTGAAGATGCCCTTGCGCACGGGTCCTTCGGCGAAGTAGAGGTTCAGGTCCACGATGTCGTCCACGAACACGAAGTCGCGCACCTGCTCGCCATTCCCGTAGCCATCCGTGCCTTCGAAGAGCCTGCAGACACCCGTCTCCCGGAGTTGTCGCAGGAGCTGGTGC
>CAYZND010000254.1:718-5421 GCA_964479495.1 uncultured Mesoterricola sp. | reverse complement strand
GACATCAAGAGCGGTGCCCAGCTGGGCATCGAGCAGCTGGCGGAGCCCCTGACCAAGCTGGGCTTCAAGGTCGAGCTGGCTCCCTTCGACGATCAGGCCAACCCGGACACCGGCGTGGCCAACGCCAAGGCCATCGTCTCCGACCCGGCCGTGCTGGGCTTCGTGGGCCACTACAACTCCGGCGTGCAGATCCCGTCCTCCGAGGAGTACCACGCGGCCGGCCTCTGCAACGTCTCCCCGGCGAACACGAACCCCAAGGTGACCGAGCGCGGCTACGCGGAAGTCAATCGTATCTGCGGCCGTGACGACGTGCAGGGCGCGGTGGGTGCCCAGTTCGCCAAGGCCAAGGGCATCAAGACCGCCTACGTGCTCCACGACAAGACCGCCTATGGCCAGGGCATTGCCGAGTACTTCAAGAAGGAAGGCGAAGTCCAGGGCATCAAGATCGCCGGCTTCGCCGGCACGGAAGAGAAGGCCAACTTCGACGCTATCCTCTCCCCGATCCTGGCGGCCAAGCCCGACTGCATCTACTTCGGCGGCATGTTCGATCAGGCGGCTGTGCTCTACAAGCAGGCCCGCCAGAAGGGCTTCAAGGGCCTCTGCCTCTCCGACGACGGCTTCGATTCCGCCGACGCGGCGAAGATCGGCGGCGACGCTCTCCTGGAAGGCGCCGGCACCTACTTCTCCACCGTCTCCGGTCCCGCCAACGTGTACCCCGACACGGCCAAGTTCATTGCGGACTTCAAGGCCAAGTTCGGCAACAACCCCCAGCCCTTCGCCGCCCAGTCCTTCGACTGCGCCGCCATCCTGCTGAAGGCCATCGAGAACGTTGCCTCCGCCAACGGCGGCAAGATGCCCGCCCGCGAAGAAGTGACCAAGGCCGTCCGCGACCTCAAGGACTTCCACGGCATCACCGGGACCATCACCTTCAATGGCAAGGGCGATCTCGTCAAGGCCAAGTACTTCATCATCCAGGTCACGTCCGCCGATCCCGCCAAGTGGGCTTCCAACCGGATCGACACCACCCTGGACGTCGCTCCTCCGCAGTAACCTTCGAAACGATGCGCAGCACGAGTCGTAACGATTTTCCCAAGCAGTCCTTGAAAACGACGTGACGACTCCACGTGCTCGGTGAGTCATAACGCAATCTCCCCCCCTCCCGCGAGGAGGGGGGGATTTTCTGGAGACCCTATGAAAAACTTCATGGGTACGGGTCCCGCGCGCGAAATCATCATGCCCATCGTCCAGATGGCAATTTTCGTGGCAGGCGCGGGCGCCCTTTGTTCAGTGATCATGATCATTCTGGCGACGCTCTTCCAGGGGTCCGGGGCAGACAAGCTGCTCCAGACGACCCAGGGCGTCGGCATCTTCTCCTATACCGTCAGCAACCTGCCCCAGGTGCTCATCGATGGCATGACGATCGGCTTCGTCTATGCGGCGATCGCCCTGGGCTACACCATGGTGTATGGGGTCCTCCAGTTCATCAACTTCGCCCACAGTGAGATCTTCGCCATCGGGGCCTTTGCGGGCGTGGAGTCCCTGATCGCCTTGCAGGCGCTGGGCACCCTGGCCAAGGCGGGGACTATCGGGTCCTTCGGCTACTTCGGCCTGGCGCTCTTCATCGGCATGGCCGTGGCGGGCACTGTGGCCGTGACGGTGGAGCGCATCGCCTATCGGCCCCTGCGCAATTCCCCCAAGCTGGTGCCCCTCATCTCCGCCATCGGTGTCTCCTTCGCCCTGCAGGACATCATCCGCCTGGTCGAGAGCCTCACCACCGGCCAGTTCTATCGGGTGATCCCCACCTTCGGCAACTTCGATGACCGCCTCCCCCTGGTGACCCTTGGCGCCAAGCCCATCGACATCCAGGTGAAGTCCCTCGTGGTCATCGTGGCGGCCGTGCTGATGCTGGTGGCCCTCAACTACCTGGTGAAGGCGACCAAGATCGGCAAGGCCATCCGCGCGGTGGCGCAGGATCAGAAAACGGCCGCCCTCATGGGCATCGGCGTCAACGGCATCATCACGCTGACCTTCCTGGTGGGTGGGTCCCTGGGCGGGGCGGCGGGCGTCATGTATGGCCTCAAGTTCACCCGCATCGACCCGTTCGTGGGCTTCATGCCCGGCATCAAGGCTTTCGCCGCGGCCGTGCTCGGCGGCATCGGCAACCTGACCGGCGCCCTGCTGGGCGGCATCGTGCTCGGTATGATCGAAAGCTTCGCCGGCGCCTACCTGGGCACGTTCACCCAGGGCACGTTCGGCGCCGAGTACAAGGACATGGTGGCTTTCCTGATCCTCATCCTCGTAATCATCTTCCGCCCGCACGGTCTCCTGGGCGAGAGCGTCGGCCAGAAGGCCTAGGAGGATCCGATGAAAGAGAAAATCCTCGCCACCTACCGCCAGTTCATGGACTTCGCGAACCGCGGCAGGAACCCCTACTTCCTCTCGATCGGGCTCCTGATCCTTGGGTTCATCACGGTTTATTTCAGCCCGCGGTCCATCCCTGGCTTCCTGTTCTTCCTGTTCGCCGCCAGCTCCATCTACTGGCTCAAGCTCAACAAGGCCATCCAGCTGGCGCTTGCCGTCTTCGTGGCCATCATCCTGATCCCGATCCTGGGTGCCCGGAACGTGTTCTACCTGGAAGTCATCTTCCAGATCGCCGTCTTCTCGGCCCTGGCGCTGGGCCTGAACATCGTGGTGGGCTTCTCGGGCTTGCTGAACTTCGGGTACATGGCCTTCTACGCGGTGGGCGCCTACCTGTGGGGGTTCTTCGGTTCCCAGCAGCCCTACCTGCTGCACTCCACCGTGACGACCAAGTCCCTGAACACGCCGTTCTTCCTGGCACCGGACTGGTGGTACCTCTTCATCTTCATCGGGGTGATCGTCGCGGCTGTCGTAGGCCTGATCCTGGGTCTCCCAGTGCTGCGGGTGCGGGGCGACTACCTCGCCGTCATCACCCTCGCCTTCGGCGAGATCGTGCGCCAGCTGGCGAACAACCTGGACAAGCCGCTCAACTTCACGAACGGACCCCAGGGCATCACGCCCATCCTGCGGCCCACCATGCCGAAGGGAGTCCTCAGCGTCTTTAACATGATCTTCGAGCCGATCGTTCAGCGGCGGATCACGGAGAACCAGGCCTACAACATCCTGTTCTACCTCGTGGCCCTGCTGGTGGTGATCGCCGTCATCGTCATCACCTACCGGCTGGATGACTCCAAGGTGGGTCGCGCCTGGACCGCCATCCGCGAGGATGAGCTGTCCGCGGGTGCCATGGGCATCAACGCCAACAAGCTCAAGCTTGGGGCTTTCGCCGTCGGCGCATCCTTCGCCGGAGCCATGGGCGTGCTCTTCGCCGCCAGCCGCACCTTCGTCAGTCCGGAGACCTTCACGTTCCTGCAGTCCGTGGGCGTGCTCACCATGGTCATCCTGGGCGGCCTCGGCAGCATCACGGGCGTGATCGTGGGCGCGACCCTCGTCACCCTGCTCAACATCCAGGTGCTGCAGAGCTTCTCGCTCTACCTCTCCCAGCTCCGGCAGAGCGATGCCTCCTTCCTAGGCTTCCATTGGAAGAACCTCTCGAATCAGCTGGATCCGTCCAAGTACCAGCGGCTGATCTTCGGCATCCTCCTGGTCGTCATGATGATCTACAAGCCCGCCGGCCTCATCCCCGCCGCTCGCCGCAAGCGTGAGCTAGCCGAAGGCGAAGACGAGGAAGGCGAGGAGAAAGGAGAGGCCCGTGGCTGACAGCAAGTACATCCTCACCTCCCAGAACGTGGTGAAACGCTTCGGTGGCCTCACGGCGGTCAACAAGATGACCGTGAACATCGAGCGGGGTCGCATCACCAGCATCATTGGGCCCAACGGCGCAGGCAAGACGACGTTCTTCAACGCGATCTCCGCGCTCTACCAGTGCGAAGAAGGCACCATCGAGTTCGAAGGAACGCGCATCGAGCGGCTGAAACCCTATGACATCACCACCTTGGGCATGGCGCGCACCTTCCAGAACATCCGCCTCTTCGGAGGCATGACCGTGATCGAGAACATCCTGGTGGGGGCTTACACGCGCCTGAAGCAGCACCCCATCCAGGCCGTGTTCCGCACCGCCTCCTTCAAGGCTGAAGAAGCCAAGGCCCAGGCGCGTGCCGAGGAGCTGATGGAATATGTGGGCCTGAAGGATGTCGGCAACGAGCTGGCGGGCAGTCTCCCCTATGGCGCCCAGCGCCGAGTGGAGATTGCCCGGGCTTTGGCCTCCCAGCCCAAGCTGCTGTTGCTGGACGAGCCTGCGGCGGGCATGAATCCCTCCGAGAGTGAGCATGCCCTGAACCTCTTCCGGCGCATCCGGGACGAGCTCGGGATCACCATCCTGCTCATCGAGCACGACATGAAGGTGGTCATGAACATCTCTGAGCACATCTACGTGATGGATCACGGCGAGCAGATCGCCGAGGGCGGACCCGCGGACATCTCGTCGAATCCCCAGGTCATCGAGGCGTACCTCGGTAAGGGTGCCGCTGGCACCACGCACCACTAGTCAGGAGCATCCGATGAGCGTCCTAGAACTCGACAACATCCACTCCTACTACGGCAACATCCATGCGTTGATGGGCGTTTCCCTCAAGGTTGAACAAGGGGAGATCGTGGCCCTGATCGGCGCCAACGGCGCCGGCAAGACCACCACCCTGCGGTCCATCTCCGGGCTGCTGCATCCC
>CAYZND010000254.1:0-708 GCA_964479495.1 uncultured Mesoterricola sp. | reverse complement strand
CCGGGGGCGCGTGCTGCTGGAGGGGAAGGACATCTCCCACATGCCGCCCAACAACATCCTCAAGGCGGGCCTGGGCCTCGTGCCCGAGGGCCGAGGCGTCTTCCCCGACCTGACCGTCCTCGAGAACCTCGAGATGGGGGCCTACATCGTCAACGACAAGGTCCAGATCGAAAAGGACATCGAGATGGTCTTCAACCTGTTCCCGCGCCTGCGGGAGCGGTCCTCCCAGCGGGGCGGCACGCTCTCCGGCGGCGAGCAGCAGATGCTCGCCACGGGCCGCGGCCTGATGTCCCGCCCCAAGATCCTGCTCATGGACGAACCTTCCATGGGCCTGGCGCCGGTGCTGGTGGACCAG
The DNA here is from genome assembly GCA_964479495.1 of uncultured Mesoterricola sp. Taxonomy (GTDB): domain Bacteria; phylum Acidobacteriota; class Holophagae; order Holophagales; family Holophagaceae; genus UBA1801. The sequence goes on along the minus strand of CAYZND010000254.1, from coordinate 353 downwards.
ATCTTCGAGATCATCAAGGAGCTGAACGCCCGGGGGACCACCATCCTCCTGGTGGAACAGAACGCCCTGATGGCCCTGTCGATCGCCCACCGCGGCTACGTCCTCCAGACCGGGCAGATCGTCCTCTCCGACACCGGCGAGGCCCTCAAGGCCAACGACATGGTCCGGAAGGCCTACCTGGGCATGTAGGTGCATGGAATAGTGAGTGGAAAGGGCCGCTGCAAAGCGGCCCTTCTTCCTTTGGATGGTGGGAGCCTACTCGAGCGGGTCCCCCAGGAGATGCACATACTGCTTGTAGGACTGCTTCACGGCCTCCCAGGCCAGCACCTGCATCTCGCGATACTGCTTCAGGG
>CAYZND010000253.1:0-5425 GCA_964479495.1 uncultured Mesoterricola sp. | reverse complement strand
GCCCAGGGCTGCCCTCTGGGCATCCCGACGATCGTACTTGATCTCGGTCTCGGAGGCGGCCGGTGTCCGAAGATCCGTCCCCAGCGCCTTCTCGAAGGAGATGGGCGCATCGCCGCCAAGCACCACGGTCTCATCCTCCGGCTCCCGGAACCGCTCCGGATGGCGGGACCCCGGCTTCTCGGCGGGCTCCTCCTCCCGGCGTTCGATCTCGGCCGCCATCTCGCCGTAGCCGATCTCGTGGTCGGCGATCACGACGATCTGCGCCTCGTGCTGGCTTTCCAGCTCGGCGAGCTCCTTCCGCTTCTGGTTCAGCACGGCCATGGCGATGGCCGGCGCCAGCTTCACCCGGATCTCCTTGATGGCTTCGCGGCAGAGGACCGCCTTGAGGCGGCGCACTACGCTGAGGACCAGGGCCTCCAGGCTCTTCACCTTCCCGCTGCCCTGGCAGACCGGGCAGGTCTCATGGGTGACGTGCTGGAGGGAGGGACGGATGCGCTGGCGCGTCATGACCAGGACGCCGAACCGGTTGATCTTGCCGACCTCCATGCGGGCCTTGTCTTCCTTCAGGCAGTCCACCAACCGGTCCTGCACGGCCCGATTGTTGCCTTCCCGCTTCATATCGATGAAGTCGATGACCACCAGGCCCGCCAGGTCCCGCAGGCGCAGCTGCCGGGCGATTTCCTCCGCGGCTTCGAGGTTGGTCTTTTGGGCCATGTCCTCCACACCCTCGCCGGAAGTCTTGCCCGAGTTCACATCTATGGCCACCAGGGCCTCGGTCTGATCGATGACCAGGGCTCCGCCGGAAGGCAGGGATACCTTGCGGGCGTAGATCCGGTCGATCTGCTCTTCCGTCTGGTACTTGGAGAACAGCGGCTTCTTGCCGATGTAGTGCTTCAGCACATGCTGATGCTGGGGCATGGTGCGCTTGAAGAAGCCCTGGGCCTGATGGAAGGTATCCAGGTCGTCGACATAGACCTCTTCCATGTCCGAGCTGAAGCAGTCCCGCAGGGTCCGGGTGACGACATCGTCCTCCTGCCACACGAGGCCCGGGCCATGCCGGTGCTTGTAGCGGCCCAACACCTCCTTGTAGGTGTCCAGGAGGTAATCCAGGTCCCTCTGGAAGTCCTCCTTGGTCACTCCCAGGGAGGCGGTTCGCACGATGACACCCATGTTCTTGGGGATGTCCAGTTCGTCGATGAGGCGCTTGAAGTACTCGCGTTCCTCGCGGCTCTCGATCTTGCGGCTGATGCCGTTGAGCGGGTTGCCAGGCGTCAGCACCAGGTAGCGCCCAGGCAGGCTGATCTGCGCGGTCATCATGGCGCCCTTGGTGCCCAGCTCCTCGCGCACGGCCTGGACCATGATCTCCTGGTCCCGGTTCAGCAGGTCCTGGATCCGGCCTCGCCGCCCATCCGGGCTCACCAGGTCCCTGGGCAGCTCGCCGATGGGCAGGAAACCGTTCTTCTGGCCACCGTAGTGGATGAAGGCCGCCTGCAGGCTGGTGTCCACGCGGACCACCTTGGCCTTGTAGATGTTGCCCTTGATCTTCTCGTTGTGGACGAACTCGATGTCGAAATCGGAAAGGACGCTGTCCACGAGCGTCGCCACACGAATCTCCTCCGGATCCGTGGCATTGATGAGCATGACTTTTCTTGTCAAATCGATCTCCTAGAGCATGGGGCGGAAACGCGCGGCTGGCGTTCCGTCTGCGGGATGGGGTTGTAGGTTCTGAATCAGATTTTCAGGATGTTGCAGGAAATGCCTAGAAGTCCTGCAGGAAGAGAACTTCACCAGCGTGACGCGAAGGATACCGGTCAGCCCTGGCTTTTAAGGCATTGTCACAGGTAGGACCTCCTCCGGCAAGGGGCAGGACTCGTCCAACACGCCATGGATCCAGGATTTTGGCTTCGCGAATGCAGCTTTACGCGGCAAACTTGTACGGTTTGTTCTGCTGGAGTCCCCATGTCCCTCAATGCGATCCTCCGTTGGCTGAAGCCCCATGAAATGGTCTTCTTCGACCTCCTGGAGAGCTCCGCCGAGAACATCCACCAGGCGGCCCTCCACTTCGACCGTGAGATCCGCACGGGAGACGCCAGCCGCTGGCCCGAGCTGCGCCGGCATATGAAGGAATACGAGCACGCAGGCGACGAGTTCACCCACCAGATCATCGATCGCCTGGACAAGACCTTCGTGACGCCCATCGAGCGTGAGGACATCCTGGCGCTGGCCCATGCCCTCGACGATGTGGTGGACATCCTTGACGCCATCTGCGAGCGCCTGGTGCTGTACCGGGTCCAGGAGATCCATCCGGCCGTGATGGAGATCTCCTCCCTGACGGTGGAAGGGGCCCATGAGCTGACCTACCTCATCAAGAGCCTGCGCAACATGTCCGACACCGCGGAGATCCGGCTCCACATCCGCAGGGTGCATGTCCTGGAGAACCAGGCGGATTCGGTCTATCATGCCGCCCTCTCCGAGCTCTTCGGCGATCCCAAGGACCCCGTGGAGCTACTGAAGTGGAAGGAGCTGTTCGACCTCATCGAGGACGCCACCGACCGCATCGAGCTGGTGGCCAAGGTTGTGGGCTCCACCGTCATGCGGAACGCCTGAGCCTATGAGCGTCGCCCTTCCGCTGCTTATCATCGTCTTCCTGGCCCTGTCCTTCGACTTCATCAATGGGTTCCACGACACGGCGAACGCCATCGCCACCGTCGTCTCCACCGGTGTGCTCTCGGCCCGCAACGCCATCCTCATGGCCGGCGTCCTGAACTTCGGAGGGGCCCTCATGGGGACCGCCGTGGCCATCACCATCGCCAAGGGCATCGCGGATGCCCAGTTCGTGGTACCGGCCGTCGTGATTGCGGCCCTCTCCGCCGCCATCATCTGGAACCTGATCACCTGGTACTTCGGGATCCCCTCCAGCTCGAGCCACGCCCTGGTGGGGGGGCTGGCGGGGGCGGTCGTCGCCCATGCGGGCCGCAGCGCCCTGCACACGACCAAGCTCAAGGAGGTCGCCACCTTCCTGGTGGTCTCTCCCATCCTGGGTCTGGGCATCGGCGTCGTCCTCATCCTGCTCATCCTCTGGGTCTGCCGCCGGATCCCAAGCCAGCGGCTCAACAACGCCTTCCGCAAGCTCCAGCTGGTTTCCGCCGCCACCATGGCTTTCGCCCATGGCACCAACGATGCCCAGAAGGCCATGGGCATCATTGCCCTTGGGCTCATCACCTACGGGAAGCTGGCTGCTCACGGCAGCCATGTGGAAGTGCCCGTCTGGGTGAAGCTGGCCTGCGCAACCGCCATGGGCCTCGGCACCATGTCCGGAGGCTGGAAGATCATCAAGACCATGGGCAGCAAGATCGTGAAGTTGCGCCCCATCCATGGTTTCGCGGCCGAAACGAGCGCCGCCGCCGTGCTGATGGGCACCGCACACTTCGGCATTCCCGTCTCCACCACCCATGTCATCAGCGGCGCCATCATGGGCGTCGGCACCAGCATGAACGCCTCGGCCGTCCGCTGGGGGGTGGCCGGCAACATCCTGGTCGCCTGGATCCTGACCATTCCCGTCAGCGCCTTCCTGGCGGCAGGCATGCTGAAGCTCATCGCCCCCTGGTTCTAAGCAACACCTGCTCTCAGCGGCTGAACCGCCTCAGCATCCTCATGTTCCGGCGGTAGGCGGCGCCCCGGGTGAAGTTGATGGCTACCAGCTTGGGGAAGCGGGTGATGGAGCTGGCGATGTTGATGAAGGTGCGGACGGTATGGGCGGCGCCCTTGCCCTGGCGGGTGGCGTTGTCGTAGTAGACCATCAGGGCGTTCCGCATGAGGGTCTTGGGCAGGTTGAACAAGCCGTAGGATTCCAGCACATCGTGGTTGATGCGGCGGGTGCCGTCCTGTTCCGTGACGATCAGATCTTCGGGTTTCAGTTCCTGTGGCATGGAGAACTCCGCCGCCTCAGCTCATGTTATCGGATTCCGTCGGACTGGCTTGAATTCCCGCCCATGGTCACTATCCCGACGACCACCAGCACCCTTGCAAGATTCATAGCTATTTCGGGGGATGCTCCAGGAAGGTCAGTCCGGGATTCTTCTCGGCGGTGGTGCGGCGCTGCCAGTCGTTCTCGAAGAGGACGGCCGGGTTCGCCTCGCTGTCTTCCACCAGCTCCCCCCAGAACCGGCTGGCCTCGGGCCAGCCCCCCTCGATCCAGCGGGCCATGACGAAGCTCCGGGGCTCCAGGAGCACGGCGCAGGCGTATTCGTCCTTGAGCCGGTGCTGGAGAACCTCGAACTGCAGGCGTCCCACGGCCCCCAGGATGGGCAGGGGCGCACCGCCCTTGGGCCAGAAGACCTGCACCACCCCTTCCTCGGCGATCTGCTGCAGGCCCTTCAGGAAGCCCTTGCGGGCTCCGGGATCCGCCAGGCGCACGCTGGCGAACTGCTCGGGGGAGAAGCGGGGCACGGCATGGAACTCCAGGGAACCCGCCGCCGAGAGCACATCGCCGATGCGGAACATGCCGGGATTGATCAAACCAAGAATGTCCCCTGGGAAGGCCTCGTCCACGATCTGGCGCTCCCGGCCGAAGAACATGTGGGGGTAGTTGAGCTTGATGGACTTCTTCTCCCGCACGTGGAGGGCATCCATGCCCCGCTCGAAGTGCCCCGAGACGATGCGGGCGAAGGCCACGCGGTCCCGGTGGGCCTTGTTCATGTTGGCCTGGACCTTGAAGACGAAGGCCGTGAAGGGCTGCTCGGGCTTCACCTCCCCCTCTGGCGTGAGGGGCCGCGCATGGGGGGCGGGGGCCATGTCGAGGAACTCGTCCAGGAACTCCGCGATGCCGAAGTTGTTGAGGGCCGAACCGAAGAACAGGGGTGACTGCCGGCCCGCCAGGAACTCGTCCCGATCATAGGCGGGCAATACGTGTTCCATCAGGTCCAGGTCATCCTTGAGCTGCTGTAGCTCCTGGGAGGTGAGCAGGGCCAGGATCTCGGGGTCATCCAGGTTCCCCTGCCCGGCCACCCGGGCTTTGCGGCCCGCCTTGGTGCGCTCGAAGACCTGGATCTGCCCCGTGGCGCGGACATAGACCCCCTTGAAGTCGGGACCCGACCCGATGGGCCAGGTCATGGGCACGGCATGGAGGCCGAAGAGCTCCTCCACCTCGTCGATGAGTTCAATGGGCTCGCGTCCGGGACGGTCCAGCTTGTTGACGAAGGTGAAGATGGGCAGCTTGCGCTCGTTGGCCACGCGGAAGAGCTTCTTGGTCTGCTCCTCCACGCCCTTCGCGCAGTCCAGGAGCATCACCACGCTGTCCGCGGCGGTGAGGGCCCGGTAGGTGTCCTCGCTGAAGTCCTGGTGGCCCGGGGTGTCCAGCAGGTTGATGACATGCTCCTTGTACTCGAACTGCATGGCCGCCGAGGTGACGGAGATGCCGCGCTCC
>CAYZND010000252.1:0-5448 GCA_964479495.1 uncultured Mesoterricola sp. | reverse complement strand
GTCCAGCTCTACGAGGCCGCCGGAGACCTGATGCTCGCCGCGCTGGTGCTCCTGCTGGCCCGGCGGCTCGCAGCCACGAATGGTCCCTGGGCGCGGGCGGGCTGGCTGCATGTCGGCGGCTATGCGCTCCTCCGCTTCGGTCTCGAGTTCCTCCACGGGGACCGGGGAGCAGTTGTGCTCGGCGGAATGACTTCCCTGCAGCTGGGACTGGTGGCCTGCCTGGGGCTGGCCGCGCTCATGTATGCGAGAACGTCCACGCCTGTCCGGACCTGACTCGATCTGCAAACCGGGGCTCTTCCGCTGCAATCCAGCCCCGGACACCTGCATCCCGTTGAATCGGGTAAGCGATCCGCTTATCCGGTGCTTCCATGGCTCCATAACGGGAGGCGAATATGGCCATCGAACGAAGCGGCACCCGCCGGGCCAAGGTGATCCGGATGACCCTGCTCATCGCGATCCTGGTCCTGTCCACCGCCCTGGGCATCCTGCACCAGGTCTCGGGCGTGAAGCCCGTGGGCGCGGATGCCCTCTGCCCCTTCGGCGGCCTCGAGTCCCTCTGGAGCGTTATCTCCTCGGGCACCCTGTTGGCGAAGATCGCCTGGTCCAGCTTCATCCTGCTGGGAGCCACTCTCCTGGCGGCCATCCTCTTCCGCCGGGCCTTCTGCGGGAACTTCTGCCCCTTCGGCACCCTGCAGGAGCTCTTCGGCTGGCTGGGGAAGAAGCTCTTCGGCAAGACCTATCGCGTGCCCGAGGGCCTGGACCGCTGGCTGCGCTACCTGAAGTACGTGGTGCTGGTGGTCTTCCTGGCCCTCACGGTCCTGCTGGGCACCCTGGCCATCCGTCCCTACGATCCCTGGATCGCCTACCACCACCTGCTGGATCCGGAGCTGGTGGGCAGCTTCCTGGTGGGGCTCATCCTCCTGCTGCTCACCGTGGGGGGTTCCCTCGTCTACGACCGCTTCTTCTGCAAGTACCTCTGCCCCATGGGCGCGGCCCTGGCCCCCTTCTCCAAGGCGGGCCTCTTCAAGATCAAGCGCCAGGCCCACACCTGCATCAACTGCAGCGCCTGCGACCGTGTCTGTCCCGTGAACCTGCCGGTCTCCCGGCTGGACGTGATCAAGGACGCCGAGTGCCTGGACTGCGATGCCTGCGTGAACGTGTGCCCCGGGAAGGGCACCCTGGTGATCGAAGGCCCCAGGGGCAGGCGCATCAGCCCCCTGGCGCGGACCCTCGGAACGGTCGGCATCTTCGTGGGCGTCATGGCCATCGGGACCGCGGCAGGCCCCTTCCAGTGGACGATGAAGTCCATCGAGGAACAGACCGAGGAGAAGGGCGGGCAGTTTGATCCTTCCGCCATCAAGGGCTCGGACACTTGGGCCAGCGTCATCAAGCTCTCGGGCATCCCCAAGGAGGCCTTCCTGGAGCGCTTCAAGATCACCGAGGCGGACCTGAGCCATCCCATCAAGGAGAAGGCCCATGCCCCCGGCTCCACCTACGACACCGAAGCCGTCCGCGAGTGGCTCAAGGAAAAGCTCAAGAAATAGTCCTCTCGATCTTCGGGCCCGCCGGAGCACGATTCCGGCGGGCCGCTCGCTTTCCAAAGGTGACCCATGAAACGCATCTGGCTGTCCCTCGTCGCCCTCATCGTTCTCGTCCTTGCCTCCTCCTGGTTCGTCATGGGTCTCTGGGGTGCCAAGGCCGAGAAGATCACGGTGCCGCAAACCCTGGTCTTTACGCCCGGAGAGACGATGGGGGCTTTCCTGGAGCACAACCAGATCCCCGAGACCGTCATGGCGGAGGCCCTGGGCAAGGATGCCGGCAAGGTCGGCCAGGACGCCCCCCTGGCGAGCCTGTCACTGCCCAACGACCAGCTTCAGACCAAGCTCCAGAAGGCCGCAGCCCTGGCCTCGGAACATGCCACCAAGGAGTGGCAGAAGATCTTCCCCAAGTTCGCCCTCTGGGCCATCGCCCTGTTTGCTGCCTACAAAGCCCTCACGAAGGGACAGCTCAATCGCAGGATGCGGACGTGGTACTACCTGGGCATCGTGGTGGTCTTCGGTGTGGCCCTGGGCTCCGATCCCAGCCCCATGGGCACCGTCAAGGACGCCATCGCCCTCTTCGCGAAGGATGGCGTGGTGTTCCCACCGCGCCTCATCGCCCTGGCCATCTTCCTGCTCAGCGTCGTGCTGGCCAACAAGGCCATCTGCTCCTGGGGGTGCCAGCTCGGCGTGCTGCAGGACCTCGTCTTCCGCCTGAACCGGAACCCGGCGGATACCGCGGGCGTCCTGAAGCAGGTCAAGGTCCCCTTCGCCAACTCCAATAGCCTCCGCATCGGCGTCTTCCTCGTGTTCACAGTGATCGCTTTCGCGATGGGGCTGGACCTCATCGAGTACGTGGACCCCTTCAAGACCTTCAACCCCGCCCACCTGGGCATCGCCGGCGCCATCACCGTGGGCGTACTGCTCGTGGCCTCTCTCTTCGTCTACCGCCCCTGGTGCCACTTCGCCTGCCCCTTCGGCCTCGTGAGCTGGCTCCTTGAGCGCTTCAGCCTGAACCGGATCAGGGTGGACGGGAAGGCCTGCACCAGCTGCGGCGCCTGCGAGCGCGCCTGTCCCACGGACGTCATGGGCGCCATCCTGCACCAGAAGAAGGTCATCCCCGACTGCTTCTCCTGCGGCACCTGCACGGAGGTCTGTCCCACCAAGGCCATCACCTTCGGGCGGAAGAAGGCCTGAGCCGCTTGAGCCTTTCCGCTTGGACACGCCATGCTGTCCAGGTATGCCGTCCGACCCTTGCTCTCTGCTGGATGCCCTGGAGGCCCTGGTCCTGCCCGCGCCACCCAAGGCGCAGGGGGACCGCGGTGAGCGGGGGCTGGATCGCTTCGCCTGGCACCTGGCTCCCAAGGGGCATGCCCCGTATGGGCCCAAGGGCCTGGCGCTGCATGTGGACGTGCTGGCCTGCCGGGAGATTCCCCGCGGTTGGCACGAGGTGGACCGCATCCCGCACGGCTACCTGCCGTCGCCCGGGGATGAGGACTGGGCAGAACTGGGAGCCGGGGAACGGGCGGCCCTGGAGGCCCTGCGGGCCTGGAACCGGAAGCCCGAGGGCTCGTTCTTCCCCCTCTTGGCGGCTCTGGAAGGCCACACGCGGCTGAGCTGGGCCCAGGGCCCTGGCTACTCCGGCACGCGCGTGGCCCTGGCCCGGGAGCTCTGCGTCCTCCTGGTCCAGGAGACGCCCCAGGGATGGACCCTGCGTCTGTCCCAGCGGCCCGGCTCGGAGTCGGTGCGGCTGCGCCTGGAAGGGGATCGGCTGCTGTTCACGGGCTTCACGCCGGTGCACCGCGCCTTGGACGCCCTCCTGGGCGAGGGGCAGACCGTGACCCGGGACCAGGGATCCCGCCTCGCGAAGCTCCTGGGCCGGCTGCTTCCGAGCCTGCCCCTGCTCACCGACCTTGATCCGGATCCGTTGCCTTCCGTGAGCCATCCGGACCGGAGCCTGGGCCTCTGGCTCAAGGGTGGCGGCGAGCGGCTCGACCTGAGGTGCTTCCTGGGAGTGGCGCCGGGGCTGCCCTGGCAGCAGCCGGGTGCGGGTCCCACCCGGGCTGTGGCAGGTGATCCCCTGGCCCGCACGCTGCGCCGGCGGGACCTCGCCTTCGAGTCACGCCGGGTGGAGCAAGTGCGGTCGCACCTGCCCGCCTCCGCCAAGCCCCTTCCGGAGCCCCTGGCCTGGCGCATCGAAGGGCGCGACCACGTGGCGGCGTGCCTGGCGGATCTCCGGGACCTGGGGCCGAAGGTCCGCCTGGAGGGCATTCCCGGGCTCCTGCCCCGGCTGCCAAGGCGCCCGGAGCTCCTCCTGGAGGCTCGCGAGACCCGGAAGGGACTCGATGTGCGCGGCACCCTGGACGGGAAGCCCCTGGCGAGGCTCCTCCTGGAGCTCCGTCGGACCTCGCGGTTCCTGCACCTGGAGGACGGGGGCCTCCTGGACCTCTCGGGCCTCCTGGGCCTGCGCCAGCTGGCGGCCTGGGGGGCTGTGTCCGGGGAAGGCCTGCGGCTTCCCTCCGCCGCCCGGCCGGTGCTCGCGGGCCTGGGAGTCCTCCAGTCCGAGCCGGGGCCCGAGACCGCTCCGGCGGGCTTCCAGGGCGCCCTGCGTCCGTACCAGCTCGAGGGGTTCCGCTAGATGGCGGAGCTGCTGGGTTCCGGTCTGGGCGCCTGCCTGGCGGATGACATGGGCCTGGGCAAGACGGTGCAGACCGCCGCCCTTCTGGTCCACCGTGCGGCTGCGGGACCGGCGCTGGTGGTGGCTCCCACCAGCGTGGCCTTCAACTGGCGGTCGGAGCTGGGTCGTTTCGCGCCCGGTCTCCAGGTCCGCCTCCTAGCCGAAGTGGGCGACCCCGAAGCCCTGAAGGCGCTTGGACCCTGGGATGTCCTGATCGCCAGCTATGGCCTGCTCGCGCGGGAAGGGCTGCAGGAACGCGCGTGGGGAACCGTGGTGCTGGACGAGGCCCATGCCATCAAGAACGCCGACACCCAGCGGGCCCAGGCCAGCCGGATGCTCCGCGCCCGAGGACGGCTGGCCCTCACGGGCACGCCCGTGGAGAACCATCCCGGCGAGCTGGCTTCGCTCCTGGGCTGGCTGCTGCCGGACCTGGAGGACCGGTTCCGGTCGGCCGCCGACCCTGAGACCCTGAAGCTCCTGGCGGCCCCCTTCCTGCTCCGGCGCCGGAAGGCTGAGGTGCTCACGGAGCTGCCACCGCGCACGGACCTCACCGTGCGCATCGAGCTGGAGGAGACGGAAGCGGCCTTCCATCGGGATCTGCTGGAGCGATGCCAGGCGGAGGCCCTTGAGGGTGGCGCCCTGCATCTGCTGGCGGCGCTCATGAAGCTGCGCCGCGCCTGTGCCCATCCGGTGCTGGTGGACCCGGCCTATCCGGGGCCCGGTGGCAAGGTGGACCTGCTGCTGGACCGCCTGGGGACCCTGCGGGAGGAAGGACATCGGAGCCTCGTGTTCAGCCAGTTCACGGACCTTCTCGACCTGCTGGAGCCGAGGCTCCGGCAGGACGGCCTCACCTTCGTCCGCCTGGACGGCTCCATGTCTCCGAAGGTCCGCCAGCGGGCCGTGGACGCCTTCCAGAAGGGCGAGGTGGGGATCTTCCTCCTGAGCCTGCGGGCAGGCGGCACCGGGCTCAACCTCACGGCTGCGGATGATGTCTTCCACCTGGACCCCTGGTGGAACCCCGCCGTGGAAGACCAGGCCAGCGACCGCGCCCACCGCATGGGCCGCACCCGCCCCGTGACCGTGCACCGCCTGGTGGCCGCCGGGACCGTGGAGGAGCGGGTCATGGCCCTGCACGAAGCCAAGCGGCAGATGGTGGAGCAGCTCCTGGAAGGCCGCGATCAGGCTGTGGCCCTGGACCGGCCCGATGTAGCGGATGCCGAGCTCCTCGAACCA
>CAYZND010000251.1:0-5490 GCA_964479495.1 uncultured Mesoterricola sp. | reverse complement strand
ATCGCGCTGTGCCTCCAGGAATGCGCCCTTCGCGATCCTGGCTTCCGGTGAGAGACGACCTTCCAGATGCTGGATGATGGCTCCGGCGCCCAGGAGGTCTTCGATGGCCGGCCGGAGGGCGTCATCCGCTTTCCATCGTTCACCGGCGGGGATCACGGCGATCCGGCGCCCGAACGTCATGGCGGCGTGGGCGACACTCCGCGCATTGCGCAGGCAACCGGCCAGGGTGGGCGTCGATCCTGTGGCGAGACTCAAGGTGGCTCCATTGGGCGAGGGCAGCACCAGCCGGGTGCCCGAGGGGATCGAGCGCAGGGAGGCAGGACTCAGGGAATAGCCCCCCTGCCTGCGGGAACCCGCCAGCTCGGCACCGATGGCATGCGCATGGGAAACAGCCGACGCACCGTGCGATCGCCAAGGATGCACTTCAGCCCCACGGGATGCGGCCACGGCCACACAGGTGGAAAAGGACATGACGTCCACGATGATCACGACATCGCTGGTGGGAGCCAGGGCTGCGATGCCCTGGGCACCCCACTCGCACCGGATGTCATAGCTCGACTGATCGAAGGTCATGGCCTCCCCGACGGGATATCAGCCCTCCAGCGCTTTGCCCACCACTTCCGCCACATCGGCCGAGAGCCCAGGCTGAGTGCGTATCCGCTCCAGCTGCTCGCGCGCATGGTCCTGGCGACCGGTGTCGAACTTGCGCCAGCGGTCGAAGGACCGGGCCACCCGGGCGGCCACTTGGGGGTTCAGCGGATCGAGGCGCAGGATGGCGTCCGCTGCGAAGCGGTAGCCGCTGCCGTCCGCGGCGTGGAAGTGCTTGGTGTTCGCCGCGCAGAAGGCCCTGACCAGGGCGTAGACCTTGTTGGGGTTGCGGATGTCGAACGCTTCATGGTTCATGAGCGCCTCGACGGCTTCCAGGGTCCGATCCAGGCGGCAGGTCGCCTGGACTTGCAGCCACTTATCGACCACCAGTGCCTCGTGCCTCCAGGTCCTGTAGAAGTGGTCCAGCACCATGGAACGAGCGGGGATATCCAGGTTGGCCACCGCGGCGAGGGCCGCGATGGAGTCCGTCATGTTGGTGGCGTGGTCGTAGTGAGCCAGCACCAAGCCACGCGTGGGAATATCGGTCAGCTCGGCGAGGTAGGCCAGGCAGGAGTTGCGCAGAGCCCGGGCCCCGGCCTGGCGGCCTTCCGGCGAGTAGGGCTCCTCGGACTTCAGCGCGTGGTAGACATGGAGCAGCTTCTCCCGCAGGCGCTCCGCGAGGTGGCGGCGCAGGGCCAGGCGAGCGGCGTGGATGGCATCCGGATCCACCACCTCCATCTGTTCGGCCAGCACCAACTCCAGGGGCAGCACCAGAGCCTCCGCCGCAAGGGCTGGATCGCCTCCGGGCTGGAGGGCGGAATCCAGGAGCCTTCCCATGGCCTTCACGAAGCCCTCCGGAATCCAGTCCGTCGAAGCGCCGGGGTCCCTCTGCTGCGCCTGGACGCCCCTCAACAGGATCTCCATGGCCAGCCGCTGGCCCGCTTCCCAGCGGTTGAAGGCGTCCGTGTCGAAGGCCATGAGGTGTGCCAGCTCGGCTTCGGAGTAGGCGTAGTCCAGCATCACCGGCGCGGAGAAACCGCGAAGAAGGGATGGTACTGGGGGTGTGTCGATGTCCTCGAAGACGAACGTGCTCTGCGCCTCGCGAACCTGGAGCATGCGCTGCGTGCCCCCGGGTTCGGCCTCTCCAGAGAGCCTCAAGGGCAGCTCCTGCCCGGACTGGTCCAGCAGGCCGATCACGAGGGGCAAGTGGTAGGCGCCCCGCTCCTGGGGCAGCCCTTCCTTGTTCATGCGCTCCTCGTAGGGGGTGGCGGGATAGTGCTGCTCGACGGTCAGCGTGAACCGTCGCTGGGCTGCATCATGCTGGCCGCGCACGAGGAGCTTCGGGGTTCCCGCCTGGTTGTACCAGCGCTGGAATTGAGTGAGATCGAGTCCCGAGGCATCCTGCATGGCGGTCACGAAGTCTTCGCAGGTGACGGCATGGCCGTCATGTCGCTGGAAGTAGAGGTCCATCCCGCGACGGAAGGCGGACTTGCCGATGAGCGTATGGATCATCCTTATGACTTCGGCGCCTTTGCTGTAGACGGTCGCGGTGTAGAAGTTGTTGATCTCTGCGTAGCTCGCCGGGCGGATGGGGTGGGCCATGGGACCGGCATCCTCCGGGAACTGGGCGGCGCGCAGGGCCCGGACCTCCCGGATGCGGCTCACGCCCGCGGAGTGGGTGTCCATGCTGAAGTTCTGGTCCCGGAAGACGGTGAGGCCTTCCTTCAGGGACAGCTGGAACCAGTCCCGGCAGGTGACCCGGTTGCCCGTCCAGTTGTGGAAATACTCGTGGGCCACCACGACGTCGATGCCTTGGAAGTCATCGTCCGTGGCCGTGTCGGGGCGGGCCAGCACGTACTTCGTGTTGAAGATGTTGAGCCCCTTGTTCTCCATGGCGCCCATGTTGAAGTCGCCCACGGCCACGATCATGAAGGTGTCCAGGTCCATCTCCAGACCGAAGACCTCTTCGTCCCACTTCATGCTCTTCTTCAGGGCCGCCATGGCATGGCCGCACTGGTCCAGCTTCCCGGGCTCCACGTAGACCGCACAGCGCACGCGCCGTCCGGAAGGGGTCGTGTGCTCGTCCACCAGCACATCCAGCTTGGCCGCCACGCAGGCGAAGAGGTACGACGGCTTGGCGAAGGGGTCCTCCCAGGTCGCCCAGTGGCGCCCATCGACTTCATCTCCACTGCCGACGGGATTCCCGTTGGAGAGCAGGATCGGATACAGCGCCTTGTCGGCATGCAGGGTGCACGAAAAACGGGCCATCACGTCGGGGCGGTCGGGATAGAAGGTGATGCGGCGGAAGCCCTCGGCTTCGCACTGGGTCACGTAGCCGTTCTTGGACCGGTAGAGCCCGGAGAGCTGGGTGTTTTCGTCCGGCCGGATCCTCACCACGGTCTCCAGCGCGAAGGCGTCGGGCACCACATCGATGGTCAGCGTATTGTCGGCGTAGCGATAGTCCGCCTTGGGGAGTTCCCTTCCATTGATGCGCACCAGTTCAAGGGCCAGCTCCTCTCCGTTCAGGACCAGCGGACCACCGTTCCCTGTGGGATTGCGCTTCATGCGGCAGCGGGAGGTCACCCGCGTGAACCCCTCGCGAATGTCGAGATCCAGATCGATCGTTTCGACCAGGTAGGCAGGCGGAGCATAGTCGCGGAGGTAGATGGTTCGGGGATTCATGTTCGCTTCCTGTTGCTAGGTTCCAGGCATGGAAACAGGGCGATGGGACGGAAGCCCGATCGCCCTGACCCGGCGCGTTCATTGTGCGGGTGCGGCCCTCACTTCACAAGAGCCGCGTCAAGCCCTTGATCGCCCTCACGGGAGGTTCGTGAACAGTTGATATGCGAAGCCAGCAACCAGGGATCCCGTGATGCAGAACCCCAGGTAGAGCGCGAAGACACGCCAGCGCACGATGCCAGAGACCGCGGACATGGCCGGGAGGGTCGTCACGGCCCCACCGATGAGGAATGCCAGGGCGGCGCCTCCGCTCATGCCGCGCTGCAGGAGCCCCGCGATCAGCCCCAGGGAAGTCAGGTTGGTCGTATACATGGGGATGCTGATGAGGGTCGCCAGGGGCACGCTCCACGCGGAACGGCCGCCCAGGTGGGAGGCAATCAAGTCCTGGGGCACGTAGCGGATGATGAGCGCCTCCAGCAGGAAGGCGATGACCATGTACATCGAAAGGCTGAGGGTCGTTCGGAGGGTGTCCTCCAGCAGGCTCTTCCGCACCACCGGTGCATTGCAGCCGCAGGCCGAAGTCTCCTTCACTTCGCGCTCGCCGCAGTCGCATACCTGTGTCTCCCTCTCTGGGGAGCCGCAGCCACAGGGGGTGGAAACCGCCTCGGCGTCCGGCGTGACCCGGCTGACGCATCCGTAGGTGCAGGTCGGGGAGGCTACCAGCATCGGAACCGCTTCCGTAGAGGAAGTTCCCGCACAGCAGGCGGAGGCCACCAGCATGTCTGGGACCGGCGCAGGCTTCGGAACGAGCTTCCCGGTCACGGAGGTCCGCAGGAAGTCACGCCCGATCCAGCCCTTCCGCTCCAGCACGAGCACGGCGAGGCCGCCGCCCAGGCTCATGGCAAAAGTAGCCGCCAACCGCCAGATGGCCAGCTCCCAGCCGATGAAGCCCGCGCTTAGGACGAAGATCTCCGGATCCATGGAAGGTGAGGCCAGCCAGAAGGACATGACGGGAGCCAAGGGGACACCGCCGAGGAGAAGGGCCGTGATGATGGGAATCACCCCGCATGAGCAGAAGGGGCTCAGGGCGCCGACCAGGGTGGCCATGAATACCGCCATGTAGGGGTTCGCGCTGAGCCCCTTCCGGATCTTGTCGGCAGCTCCGGTGCGCTTGAGCAGCACCGCCAGGGGGATGGAGAGGGCCAGGTACGGAAGGATGTGAAGGAAGGAGCTGCCGACGGACATCAGGATCGCTGTGCCTTCCTGCAGGATGAAACCGGGGGTCATGGAGTCTCCTTTATCGGTATTTTGCGATTATTGAAGCCAAAAAAAAGGAGATACGCCTCCCCTTTCAAAAGATCTCGTCGGTGATCGTGCGAAACCAGGCGATGTTCTTCTTGGACAGCTGGTAGCAGACCGCGGGACCGGCAATTTCGCCCTCGATCCATCCGGATTCCCTCAGCACCTTCAAGTGCTGTGAAACCGTGGCCTGGGCGATGGGCAGGTGATCCACGATCTCACCGGTGATGCAACCTGGATGCGTGACAAGGAACTTCAGGATCTCGAAGCGGATGGGATTGCCTGCCGCCTTGAGCATCCCGACGAAGCGGTCCTGTTCCTTGCCGCATATGGTCAAGGTGCAGCAGGGTTCAGGGATGAGGGGAGTCCTTTTCGCCATATCGTAATTCTACGATCATGCAATTCAATGTCAACCCCTTTCCGGCTTTTTTCGCTTCAGAGGGCGTCCAGTCCCTCCTGGCCGATGTTGGGCAACCAGGGGAGCAGCTCGTACTGGGCCACCCCGGCCTGGATGAAGGGGTCCTCGTCACGGATCCGGTCCAGGTGGGCGTGGGGGTTCTCGTCGGGCACCCGCAGGAGCAGCGCGCCGCCGTTGCGGGGGTCCAGGGGGCCCGAGGCCAGCAGGATGCCCTTCTCCCTGAGGCCGCGCAGGTAGGCCCGGTGGGTCTCCACGACCTTCAGGACCTCTTCGAGGGGCTTGCGGTAGCGAACGATGGCGATGGCATACATGGGGATCTCCAAAACAGAACGGGCACGGATGAGTGTGCCTCATCCATGCCCGTTCGGGCGAACAGCCTGGGATGTCCGCTGCGGACGGTCAGTCCTTGACGATGCGGGTGCCCACCTTCTCGTAGTCTTCCTTCTCGAGAGCCTCGGGGGTGGTGATCAGCACCTCGTGGCCGCCGGCCTTGATGAAGGCCAGGG
>CAYZND010000250.1:2998-5526 GCA_964479495.1 uncultured Mesoterricola sp. | reverse complement strand
GGGCTACGCGGAGTTCGAGCCTGGCCTCAGGCTGGCGGGCGTGATCCTGAACCGGATCAGCGGACCGAAGCACTTCGAGCTGCAGCGCACCGCGCTCGCGGCCCACACGGACGTGCGGGTGCTGGGATGGGTGGGAACCCTGAACGCCTGGCGGCTGCCGGAGCGGCACCTGGGGATCCTGCAGCCCCACGAGCTCGAGGGCCTGGACGAGGCCCTCAACACCCTGGCCCAGGCCCTGTCGGTCACCCTCGACCTGGACGCCCTGGCCGCCCTGATGCAGCGCCCTCAGGCCCTCCCGGCCGATGCGTCCCCTGCGCGCGGACACCTGCCCGTGGCCCTGGCGCGGGACGAAGCCTTCGGGTTCATCTACGCGGACACCCTGGACCGCCTGGAGCGCCTGGGGGTGCGCTGGGTGCCCTTCTCGCCCCTGCGGGACCGGCTTCCCGAGGGCACCGCGGGCCTCTACCTGCCTGGCGGCTACCCGGAGCTGCACGCGGAGGCGCTCTCGAAGGCGCCCTTCCTGGCGGACCTCCGGGCCGCCCATGCGGAAGGCCTTCCGATCTTCGCCGAGTGCGGGGGCTACATGGTCCTCTGCGAGGCCCTGGTGGACCTGCAGGGCCGAGCCCATCCCATGGCCGGCCTGGTACCCGGGCGCTGCCTCATGACGGAAAGCCTCCAGGCGTTCGGCTACAAGCACCTGACCCTGCTCCAGGCCTCGCTCCTGGGCCCGGCCGGAAGCCGGGGCAAGGCGCACGAGTTCCACTGCAGCGTCCATGAAGGTCCCCTGCCCCACCCGGCTTGGCGCTCCGAGAACCTCTCCGGGGAGGGCTGCCCGGAGGGCCACGCGGAAGGCAACCTGCTCGCCGCCTATGCCCACATCCCCTTCGACGCCAACCCGGCCTGGGCCGAGGCCTGGGTCGCTCGGATGCGCGCCTGGGGATGAAGCCTCACAGCAGGGGCTTCAGGGCCTCCAGCAGGCGATCCTGATCCGAAGCCTCCCGCAGGGCCAGGCGCAGGTAGCGGTCGCCGAGCCCCGGCCAGGCCGCGCACGTGCGAACGAGCAGGCCCCGCCGCAGGAGCGCCTCGGCGCACGCGGTGCCTGCCGGGGTCGGCAGCTCCACCAGGACGAAGGGGGCGACGCTCGGATGCACGATCAGCCCCAGGTCCTCCAGCGCCTTCCGGAACCGGGGACCGTCGGCGCGAAAGGTCTCGAGGCTGCGCTGCTCGTAGGTTCCGTCCTCCAGCGCCGCTTCCGCGGCCCGCAGCTCCAGCTGGCCCACGGGCCAGCTCTCCTGCAGGTCGCCCATCCGCGCGGCAGTGGCCGCGTCGGCGAAGGCATGCCCCACACGCAGGCCGGGCATGGCGAAGAACTTGGTGAGGCTGCGCAGGATCACGGTACGGGGGCGTGCGAGGAGGCCCGGCAGGAGGCTCTCTTCCGGCGCGTAGTCCATGAAGGCCTCGTCCACCACCAGCGCGACGCCCGGGTGGCGCGCCACCCAGCGCTCCAGCTCCGCCCGCCCCAGCAGCTGGCCCGTGGGGTTGTGGGGGTTGGTGAGGAGCACCGCGTCGCAGCCCTCGCGCACCGGGTCCAGGTGGGCGAGATCGAGGCGGAGGCCGGCCATGGGGAGGGGCACCAGCTCCGCGCCGCAGGCCGCGAGGGCCCGGGGCTGTTCCCGGAAGCAGGGAACCGGCACCAGCACGCGGCGCGGCGCCAGGGCCCGCAGGGCCAGGAAGAGGAGCGCGGCGCCGCCACCCCCCAGCACGAGGGTGTCGTCGGGGGCACCATGCCGCCGGCAGAGCAAGGCCCTGAGCCTCGGGGCGGCACTGTCCGGATAGGCGGCCAGGATCCCAGGCCGTGCCTCGCGGATCACCCGCAGGACGCCGGTCGGTGGCCCCAGGGGGTTCAGGTTGGCGCTGAAGTCCAGGATGGCTTCCGGCTCCAGCCCCTGCTCCCGAGCGGCCTCCCAGACCTGTCCCCCGTGGATCCCCTCAGCCATGGAACCTCCAAAGGAGCAGCAGGATTCCAGCCCCGGATGCGAGGGCGAGCAGGTTCACGCGGCGCACCAGCGCGAGTCCTTCGGAGAGGACCTGAGCGCCCAGCGGTCGCCCGGGATCCCCCAGCCGGAGTCCCTCCTGGGGCACGCCATCGTAGTGGTTCAGCCCTCCGAGCTGCACATCCAGCGCCCCGGCAAAGGCCGCCTCCACCCACCCGGCGTTGGGGCTGGCGGTCGTGCCGCCGTCCCGCCAGGCCAGGCGCAGGGCCCTTCCCGAGAGAGAGGCCAGGGCGATGAGCAGGACCGTGAGACGCGCAGGAAGGAGGTTCAGCAGGTCGTCGAGGCGCGCGGAGGCCCAGCCGAAGTGGGTGTAGGGCGCCTCGCGGTGACCCACCATGGAGTCCAGGGTGCTCACCGCCTTGAAGGCCCATAGCGCAGGCAGGCCGCCCAGCGCGAACCAGAGGAGGGGCGCCACCACCCCGTCGCAGAGGCTCTCGGCCAGGGTCTCGAGGCCCGCCCGAGAGACGTCCGAAG
>CAYZND010000250.1:0-2988 GCA_964479495.1 uncultured Mesoterricola sp. | reverse complement strand
GGCCTTCGGTGTCGCGGCCCACGACGCGGGAGACCCGCGCCCGAGCCTCTCCCAAGTCCCCCCGCGCCAGCGCCTGCACCACGGGGCGCACGGCATCGCGCAGGTTCCGGCCCGCCAGCATCCAGGCCCCCAGGATGACCTCCGCGATCCAGGCCCAGGACCCGCACAGCCGCAGGACGGCCCAGGCGAAGCCCGCCGCGGCCACGGGCAGCCCCAGGGCCAGCAGGATCCCCAGCAGGCGCAGGACAAGGGGCGAGGAGACCTGTCGGCGGGCCCGGTCGACCCGCGTGATCACCCAGCCGAAGGCCCGCACCGGATGGGGCCAGCCTTCGGGATCCCCCAGGACCTCGTCCAGGATCCCCGCCCCGAGATACACGCCCGGATGCACCATGTCAGAGTGCCGATCCGGAACCTTCCGGCAGCTCCAGCACCAGGGACTCCACGAAGGTGGCCTCCACCCGGAAGACGGAGCGGATGAGGTCCTTGGTGAGCACTTCGTGGGGCTTGCCGAAGCCCACCAGACGCCCGTGGTCCAGCACGGCCACGCGGTCGAAGCGGAAGGCCTGGCGAAGGTCGTGGAGGGTCACCACCAGTGTGCCGCCCGCCTCGGCGAGGCGCTTGGCGAGGGCCATGACCTCCAGCGAGTGGCGCACATCCAGGTTGGAGGTGGGCTCATCCCAGAGCTGGATGGGCGCCTGGGTCGCGAGCGCCCTCGCGAGGAACACACGCCGCCGCTCGCCGCCGGAAAGCTCCGTCACAGGTCGCCGCGCGAGGTCCTGGAGGTCCAGGGTCGCCATCGCATCGTCCACGCCGGCGTCGTCATCACCCCAGGCGTGGCGGCCCTGGGCCACCACATCGCGCACCGGGAAGGCGAACTCCGCGTGGGATTCCTGCCCCAGCCATGCCAGGGTGCGGCCCCGCTCCAGGAAGGGAATCCTGGCCAGCTCCCGGCCATCCCAGCGGATGTGCCCCTCCGCATGCAGCAGCCCCGCCAGCACCTGGAGCAGGGTGGACTTCCCGGCACCGTTGGGTCCCACCACCGCCACGGTGAGGCCCGGCTCCAGGTGCAGGGAGACGTCCTGGAGGCGCGGTCCCAGGGTGAGGCCCTCGCACGCTAGCATGGCCGCCTCCGCAGCAGCCACAGCAGGAAGGGACCGCCCGCCAGGGCCGTGACGACGCCCAGGCGCATGCCGCTGGGCATGTAGCGGGTGGGCAGGTCGCAGAGCAGCACCATGGCCGCGCCCCCCAGCATGGAGAGCAGCAGCAGCCGGCGGTGCTCGGGGCCGAAGGCCAGCCGCAGGAGATGGGGCACCACGAGGCCCACGAAGCCGATGACGCCGCCCACGGCGGTGGCCAGGGCGGTGAGGACCGTGGAGAGGACGATGAGCTGCCCGCGCAGACGCTTCACGTCCACGCCCAGGCTTTGCGCCCCCGTCTCGCCGAGGCTCAGCAGGTTCATGGAGCGACCCAGGGGAACCAGCAGCACGCAGAAGACCACGATGCCGGGAAGACCCATCCACACGTGCTCCCAGGAGCGGTTCTCGATGCCGCCCATGAGCCAGAAGAGGATCTGGCCCGCCATGTGGTACTGCCCGGCGGTCATGCCCAGCACGAAGCTGGTGCCCGCCCCGAAGAGGGCGTTGAGGGCCACGCCGGAGAGCAGCAGGTGCTCGGGGCTCGCCCCCCGCCGCGCCAGGAACATCACGGCGCCCGTGGCGACGAAGGCTCCAGCGATGGAGGCCACCGGGAGCAGGAAGAGGCTCGCAGCGCCGCCCCCGAACGCCATCCACGCCACCGCGCCCAGGGCCCCGCCGGAGCTCACTCCCAGCAACCCGGGGCTTGCCAGGGCGTTGCGGAAGAAGGCCTGCATCACCACGCCGGATGCGGCGAGGCCCGCGCCCACAGCGACCCCCACCAGGGTGCGCGGCAGGCGGATGTCCCAGAGGATGGTGCTGGCGAAGGAGTCGTCCCGGTGCAGCAAAGCCCCCAGGATCTCACGGGGGCTGAGGTTGGAATCCCCCAGGGCCAGGGACGCCAGGACGGCCGCCGCCAGGAGCAGTGTCATCAGCACGGTGGGTCCCAGGGTGCGGGCCTTCATTTGAAGCGCTCAGGATGGAGTGCCCTGGCCAGCTGCTCGTAGCCGTCGATGCGGGCCTGGCTGGTGGCGGCCATCAGGGAGCCCGGCAGCTCCACCAGCCGCCCCTGCTTGAGGGCCGGCAGGAACTTGTAGGGCGGAAGCTCCAGCAGCCGGGCCTTCATGTCGAAGCCGGGCTCCCCGGGCGCCACCAGCACCTCCGTGCGCCAGGAGAGGACCTGCTCGCCCGGGGTCGGGGCGTGGCCCTTCAGGCCCGCCTCCGCCGCCACATTGAGGGCGCCCGCATGCTCGCAGAGGTCCTGGAAGGTGGTGCCCGCCCCCGCCGTGAAGGGGTAGAGCCCCACGGCCAGGACGCGCACGGGCTTCACGCCCTGCAGTTTCACCCGCAGGGCCTCCACGCGGGCCTGCCACTGGCGGATCAGCTCCTCGGCCCGGGCCTCGCGGCCCAGGGCCTTCCCGATGCGTCGCGCGTTCGCGTAGAGATCCTGAAGGGTCTCGTACCGCTCCAGGATCAGGAGGTTCACCTTGGCCCGCCGCAGCAGGTTCAGCACCTCCGCCTCGGTGTAGCTGGTGGCGATCACCAGGTCCGGGCGGAAGCGGAGGACCGCCTCCGCGTCGCTGTTGGCCAGGTGCGGATGCTTCCGCGCCTCCCGGAAGGAGGGGCTGTACCGCTCATCCTGGGCCAGGTGGCTCAGGGCTGCGATCTGCCCCGGCGCCGCGAGGGCCAGCAGCAGATCGTCCGTGCCCACCGTCTGCGACACCACGCGCTGCGGCGCGGCTGGCGGCACCCCGCTCCAGAGAGCGGGGAGCAGCAGGAGCATCAGGAGCAGGCGGCGCATGGGAGTCCGAAGTTCTTAGAAACGGTAGCGCGCTTCCAGGGTCCAGGTGGGAGG
>CAYZND010000249.1:2295-5547 GCA_964479495.1 uncultured Mesoterricola sp. | reverse complement strand
GCGTGCTGGCCCTGCCGATCCAGGTGCCCGACACCCAGGTCACCCTGGACAAGCTGGGCGACCTCTTCGTGGTGGCCCCGGACTTCTTCGTCTTCACGGCCCATACCACGGTGCCCAGCCCCGGCGCGTTCAACACCGGCTGGGGCACCTTCTCCTGGAAGGCGGGCGCCCTGAAGACCGTCCTGCTGGACACCAAGACCTTCCAATCCGCGTACGGCCCTCTCCACGAGAAGGCCAGCACGCACCCAGACCGGTCCCGGTACCTCCCCCGGGACGGGCAGCTGTACTTCACCGTCGGCTCCGGCTGGGTGGCCTTCACACCGGACCAGCACAAGGGCTGGAACGGTGGGATCTACGCCTGGGATGGCCTGGCGATCCGGAAGGTCCTGGCGCCGGGGGACTCCGTGACCCTGGGCGGCAAGGCCCGGGCTGTCAAGTCGGCCAACCTGCTGGCCGTGGCCCCCGGGGGTGCCTGCCTGGCCTACCTGCGCACGGACCAGGAGAGCGGGCTGGCCCTGGTGAAGGACGGCATCGCCACCCCCTGGCTCCTGGAGAAGACGCCCCTGCCCGGCCAGCCGGACCTCACCGTGAGCGCCATCGACACGATCCTGGCCGCGTCCCCGGGGGGAGACAGTGTCTTCGCCCTCCTGGAGCCGCGGCGCGGCGCGACGTTCCTGGCCCAGGTCACGGCGGAAGCGACCACGCGCATCCTCGACCTCAACGGCCCGGATCCCGCGGATCCCGCCAGCCGCCTCTACCACGTCGCCAAGGGCGAGGCCGCCGATGGCGGCGCCTTGGCCTTCTGGGCCTACGTCTACAAGAACGGCAAGGTGGACCAGCGGCTGGGGCGCCTCTACCTCTGGGACCGGGGCCGCCTGCAAGCGGTCTACGGCACCCCGGAGAACCGGTACCCCGCCGGTCCGGAGGATGCCCGCGAGGAGCTCGTCTACAACCTCTGGTGGGTGGACCCGGCCCACCGGCGCTTCCTGGCGCTCCTGAAGCGGCGCATCGACGGCAACACCGTGGGCTTCGCCGCCCGCTACTTCGACGGCCTGACGTTCCACGACGTCTCGGGCGAGAACCTGATCCCGAACGTCCTCCCCCGGGCCTGGCCCGTGCCGGGCGCTCCAGGGGCCCTGACCCTCTCGGGCTTCTACTGCTCCAACTTCCCTAGGGGCCAGTGGCAGCCCGTGGGCGGCCTGTTCGAGGACCGCCCCCCCTACCGCCTCCAGCCGGGACCCGAGCTCGTCTCCGCCAACGGCGTGCGCTTCCGGCCCACCGCCGTGCGGGGTGGCGAAGGGCCGCGCCTCGTCCTGCTGCTGCCCGACGGCTTCTACCTCTCGAAGTAGCTGGCCGGGAGGGCGAACCGGCCCCATTCTTGGCCGTGCCCTTCGCGAGGTCACCATGGACCGTTTCCGAATGCGACGAGGCCTCCCCTGGGCTTTGGGGTTGATGGCCGCGGTCTGCAACGCCGGCCCCGTCGCCACCTTCGAGGAGGTGGACGCCTCCCACGGCCGGGTCATCGCCTCCCTCGCGCTGGCCCGGCTGGGGGTGACGCTCGGCGCGGTCACACCGGGCACCCTGGTGGTCATCGACGATGCCCGCAACCTCTACGACGGCCGGGCCCTGATCGCCCCCTCGGGCGCCAACGTCCTCACCCAGATCAACAGCAACGACCCCGTCACCTACACGCTGACCTTCCCCGGTCCCGTGCGTGCGGTGCGCTTCACGCGCCCCGCCCTCCTGGCGGGCCCCACGGGCATCGTCTTCCCGGCCTGGGAGGCCCAGGCCCTGGACGCGTCGGGCCGTGTGCTGCGCCGAGTGTCGGAGGGGCTGGGGAGCTACTACGCGAACACGCCGGCCCGGACCTTCACCCTGGAGGCGCCCGGCATCCGCGCCCTGCGGATCAACTCCGTGAACTTCCACTTCGCAGCCTTCAGCGCCACCGTCCTGGACGACCTGGGCTGGACGCCGGAGGGGGAGCCATGAGACGAGCGTTCCTCGCTCTCCTGTGCGGCCTGGGGCTCCTGGCCCAAGCGTCTCCCGGACAAACTTCTCCGGGACAGGCCTCTCCCGGCTTGGCCCCAGAGCTGGTGGTCCAGACGGGGCACACCGCCGCCATCTCCGGGCTGGCCTTCAGCCCGGACGCCCGGCTCCTGGCCACCGCCAGCCACGACCGCACGCTCATCCTGTGGGACCTGGAGACCAGCTCCCAGGTGCGGACCTTCCAGGGGCACACCCACAAGGTCTCTTCGGTGGCCTTCGGAAAGGGCCTCCTGGTCAGCGGCGGTTTCGACGGCACCGCGCGGCTCTGGGATCCCGCCACCGGCAGCCTCCTGCGATCCATCCCCGCCCACGGCCTGGCGGTGGACGCCGTCGCCCTCAGCCCGGAGGGTCGCCAGCTGGCCACGGGCAGCTTCGACAATGCCGTGAAGATCTGGGATGTCGCCACCGGCCGACCGCGGCATACCCTCACCGGCCACACCGGCGGCGTGGCCGCCGTGGCCTTCAGCCCCGATGGCAGGCTCCTGGCCAGCGGCAGCCACGACCACGACGTGCGGCTCTGGGACCCCGCCACGGGCGCCCTGCGGCGCACCCTCAAGGGGCATCCCGTGGCGGTCATGGGCCTGGCCTTCAGCCCCGATGGCCGCTACCTCGCCAGCGCCGGCGGAGGCCTCGCGGGGCGGGCGGAGGTCTTCGTGTGGGACACCCGCACGGGCGAGGCCTTCCGACACTTCGTGACCGATGACGAGTGGATCTCCTCCCTGGCCTTCTCCCGGGATGGGTCCACCCTCTTCGGCGGCACCAACACGCGCGGCCGGGCCCTGCACCGCTGGGACCTGCGCCAGGGCGTGGACCTGGGCAAGCTCCCCACCAAGGCCTCCTCCCTCAACGCCCTGGCCCTCAGCCCGGACGGAACCCGACTTGCCCTGGGCAGCAGCTCGGGCGCGGTGGAGCTGAAGGGCCCCAGGGGAGACACGGACCTGGGAACTCTGGAGGGGCGCGTGCACGCCATCGCCGCCGTGGCCTGGAGCCCCGACGGCCAGCGCCTGGCCCTGGGGGGATCCTCCTTCGACATCGACCTGTGGAGCCTCGCCGGAGCCGTCACGCGGCTCGCCGGTCACACCGGCGACGTGGCCGGCCTGGCCTTCTCCCCCGACGGGGAGCAGCTGGCGAGCGCCAGCTACGACCAGACGGTGCGGATCTGGGAGGTCTCCGGGGGACGGCCCCTCCTCACTTTGAAGGGCCATG
>CAYZND010000249.1:466-2285 GCA_964479495.1 uncultured Mesoterricola sp. | reverse complement strand
TCATACGTGAAGGCCGTGGCCTGGAGTCCCGATGGCCAGCTGCTGGCGAGCGGCTCCTGGGACACCACGGCGCGCCTCTGGGACGCGGCCACCGGCCGCGAGCTGCGCGTCTTCCGGGGCCACCTGGACTCCGTGCGGGACGTCGCCTTCTCGCCGGACGGGAAGACCCTCGCCACCGCCAGCGGCGACCTCACCATCCGGCTCTGGGAGGTGGCCACCGGCGCGCTCCTGGGCACCCTGGAGGGGCACGGGAACTGGGTGGAGGCCCTGGCCTTCAGCCCCGATGGCCGCCGGCTGGCCAGCGCCAGCGTGGACCGGACCCTGAAGCTCTGGGACGTGGCCGCCCAGCGGGTGCTCCGCACCTTCACAGGCCACACCGCCGCCGTGACGAGCCTGGCGTTCCTGGCGGATGGGGCGCAGCTGGCGAGCGCCTCCTTCGACCAGACGGTGCGGCTGTGGGACGTGGCCAGCGGCCGGGAGCAGAGGACCCTGCGGGGGTCCACGGATGCCGTCCTATGCCTGGCGAAGGGGTGGGACAACCACCTGGCCAGCGGCGGACGGGACGCCCAGGTGCGGTTCTGGGACACCGGCTCCGACCAAGCCCTGGCACGGCTGGCGATCCTGGACAGCCGGGACTGGACCGCAGTGGATCCCCAGGGGCGCTTCGACACGAACACCCTGGAGGACGTGCGCGCCCTGCGCTGGGTGATGGCGGACGACCCCTTCCGGCCCCTGCCCGTGGAGATCTTCCTGCGGGACTACTACGAGCCCAGGCTCCTGCCCCGGCTGCTGGGGGGCGAGCGGTTCGGCGCCCTCCGCAACCTGCAGGACCTGAACCGGGCCCAGCCCCGGGTGCGCATCGTGGACGTCCGCGTCCAGGGCGAACGCGCCGCCGTGACCGTGGAGGTGGAGCGGGGCCGGGACCGCGCCCGGACCTCGGACCCCTATGACCTGCACCTCTTCCGGGACGGCCAGCTCGTGGCGGTCTCGGCGCGCCGGGGCCCGGCGGACCCCGGTGACAGCCCCGCAGCCTGGCGCCGCGCCCACCGGGTGGCCGTGGATCCAGCCACGGGACGGATGCGCCTGACCTTCCCCGGCCTCCGCCTGCCGAAGGCGTCGAACCGCGTGACATTCTCCGCCTATGCCTTCAACGAGGACCGCGTGAAGAGCCCCACCGCCCGCCGGGAGGTCCCCCTCGCCCCCGTTTCCGCCGCGCCAGGGAAGGCCTACGTGCTCACCGTCGGCGTGAACGACTCGGACACCCCCGCCTGGCGCCTGAAGTATGCGGCCAACGACGCCCGGGGCCTGCGCAGGGGCCTGGTGGAGCGCCTGGCCCGCAACCCGGCCTACATCGAGGTGGCGTCCGTGGCCCTGGTCTCTCCGCCCGCATCCGGCGAGGCCCGCGCCCTGAAGGCGCACGTGAAGGCCGTCCTGGACCGCCTGACGGGACGCCCCGTGCCGGAGGCCCTCCGCCGCCGCATCCCCGGCTTGGAGCGGCTCGCACCCGCCACGCCGGAGGACCTGGTGCTCATCACCTTCAGCGGCCATGGGACCACCGGCCCCCGCGGCGTGTTCTACCTGCTGCCGGAGGATGTGGGCGCGCCGCGCAGCGAGGGGGAGCTGTTCGCGCACAGCCTCTCCAGCGACGAGCTCTCCGAGTGGCTGCGGGATGTGGATGCCGGCGATCTCGCCCTGGTGGTGGATGCCTGCCACGCCGCCGCCAGCGTGCAGGGCGAAGGCTTCAAGCCCGGTCCCATGGGCTCCCGGGGCCTGGGCCAGCTGGCCTTCGACAAGGGCATGCGCATCCTGGCCTCCAGCC
>CAYZND010000249.1:0-456 GCA_964479495.1 uncultured Mesoterricola sp. | reverse complement strand
CAGCCAGGCGGACACGGCGGCCCTCGAAAGCGACGAGCTCCAGCAGGGCCTCCTCAGCTACGCCCTGCTGCGGGACGGCCTCGAGCGCAAGGCCGCCGACTTCCTGCCGAGGGATGGTGCCATCGCCCTCTCCGAGTGGCTCGCCTACGGCACCCGGCGCGTGCCCACCCTGGTGGAGGACGTCCTCCAGGGACGCATCCCCGGCCTCCGGGGCATCCAGCTCACCCCTGCCCGTACGACCGGCCGCATCCTCCAGCAGCCCGCCCTCTTCGACTTCCGGCGCAAGGCCGAGGACATCCGCCTGGAGGGGCCGTAAGGGACCCTACTTGTGCTTCACGTAGGCGCCCGTCAGCAGGAGGCCGGCTCCGGCCACCACAAGGATCCAGCCCACGGGTGCGGGGATGTCGATGCGCTCCCGGGTGCGGGCGCTGGCCTCGAAGGGGCCCAGCTTGGCGG
>CAYZND010000248.1:0-5562 GCA_964479495.1 uncultured Mesoterricola sp. | reverse complement strand
CCTACGTAGGCTTTTCGAAGATCAGGAACCTGGGTTCGTTGCGCGATACCTTCGACGCCACGCTTCGGAGGATGAAAAGCGATGGCACGTATGCCAGGATCCTCGCCCATTGGAAAAAGGCCCTGATCCAGTAGCGGCCGGAACTTGCCCACGAGGGTAAGATTCATGGCCCAGGTCAATCTGGTCGAAGATGGAATCATCTCAGCAACGCCATTCCCGAGGAACCCGAACATGGAACCGGATCATGGCCGCGAGCCTGCACTCGAAGCTTCCGTGAATCTCCTCAGCACCATCCTGGCGAGCACCCACGACGGCTACTGGCGGGTGGATGCCGGGGGCCGTCTGCTCGACGTGAACCCGGCCTACTGTCGCATGTCCGGCTATTCCCGGGACGAGCTCATCGGCAAGCGGATCGAGGACCTGAACCCCTTCCTGGACCGCGTGGCGCTGATCCAGCGCATGAAGGCGATCACCGAGCAGGGCTCGGCGCGGTTCCGATCCAGGCACCAGGCGAAGGATGGCCACCTCTTCGAGGTCGAGCTGCATGCGATCCGCATCTCCGAGGGCGGGCACTCCATCTGCTTCATCCAGGACATCACGCCCCTGGTCCAGCAGGAGCAGAAGCTGCGGGAGAGCGAGGCGCGGCTGCGGGACCTCCTCGACGGCGCCCCCCTGGCCATCGCCATGACCCGAGGCGGGAAACTGATCTACGTCAATTCGCACTACGTGGTAATGCACGGCTTCCTGCGTGCCGAGGAACTGCTGGGCACCCCCATCCTCGACCGGGTCTTTGCCGAAGATCATCCCCTTTTCCAGGGTTTTCCCGACCAGGTGGCGCGAGGGGAGATCCTGGAGCCGACCATTGAGTTTCGAGCCCTGCGCAAGGACCAGACCGGCTTCTGGGTGACCGCGACCGTGCGACCGCTGAGCCTGGATGACGGACCCGCTGCCATCGGGTTTCTCCGGAACATCAGCGACCGGAAGCGCGCCGAGCAGGAGCGGGAGACGCTGATCCAGGACCTCCAGGAGGCGCTGGCGAAGGTGAAGGTCCTCCGCGGACTAATTCCGATCTGCGGACACTGCAAGAAGATCCGCGACGACCAAGGCTACTGGAACCAGCTGGAGGCCTACATCACGAGCCACACGGAAGCGGCGTTCTCCCACGGCATCTGCCCGGACTGTGCCAGGACCTACTTCCCCGAGTTCATGGCGAAGCAGGAGTCCAATGGCCCAGAGGAGTGATGGCGCTCAGCCCTTGGCGGACCGCTCCTTCTCCAGTTCCTCCATGAAGGTCTCCATCCACTTGGTGGAGAACCTCCCGGCGATGAAGTCGGGGTGGTCGATGATGCGGCGGTGCAGGGGCGCGGAGGTCTGGATGCCTTCCACCACCAGCGTGTCCAGGGCGCGGCGCATGCGGGCCAGGGCCTCGGTGCGGTCGCTGCCGTAGGCGATGAGCTTGGCGACCATGGAGTCGTAGTGGGGCGGGATGACGGCGTCCTGGTGCATGGCCGTGTCCATGCGGATGCCGGGGCCACCGGGGAAGTGCAGTGCGGTGATGCGCCCCGGGCAGGGCGTGAACCGCCAGGGATCCTCGGCGTTGATGCGGCACTCGATGGCATGGCCGCGCAGCTGGATGTCGTCCTGGGTGAAGGAGAGCTTCCGGCCTGCCGCGATGCGGAGCTGCTCCTTCACGATGTCCACGCCGCTCACGAACTCGGTGACAGGGTGCTCCACCTGCACGCGGGTGTTCATCTCCATGAAGAAGAAATCGCCGCGGGCGTCCAGCAGGAACTCGATGGTGCCCGCATTGAAGTATCCGACCGCCTTTGCCGCCTTCACGGCGGTCTCGCAGATGCGCTTGCGCAGCTCGGGACTTAGGGCGGCGCTGGGGCTCTCCTCGATGAGCTTCTGGTGCCGGCGCTGGATGGAGCACTCGCGCTCGCCCAGGTGGACCACGTTGCCGAAGAGGTCGCCCAGGATCTGCACCTCGATGTGCCGCGGCTCCAGGAGGTACTTCTCCATGTAGACCGTGTCATCGGTGAAGGCGGCTTTGGCCTCGTTGCGGGCGGTGTGGTAGAGGTCCGGCAGCTCCTCGGCGCTGTTCACGATGCGCATGCCGCGCCCGCCGCCGCCGGCGCTGGCCTTCACGATGACGGGATAGCCGATCTTCTCGGCCCACTCCAGCGCTTCCTCCACCGTGTCGACCACGCCATCGCTGCCCGGCATCATGGGCACGCCCGCGGCCTTCATGGTGGCCTTGGCCTGGGCCTTGTTGCCCATCATGCGGATGATGTCGGCGTTGGGACCGATGAAGACGATCCCGCAGGCCTGGCAGACATCCACGAAGTGAGGGTTCTCGCTAAGGAATCCGTAGCCAGGGTGGATGGCCTCGGCGCCCGTGACCTCGGCGGCGGCAATGACCTGGGGGATGTTCAGGTAGGACTTCCCGCTGGGTGGGGGTCCGATGCAGACCTCCTCGTCCGCGAAGCGCACGTGCAGGGCGTGGCGGTCGGCCTCGGAATAGACGGCCACCGTCTGGATGCCTAGCTCCTTGCAGGCCAGGATCACCCGCAGGGCGATCTCTCCCCGGTTGGCGATGAGCACCTTGCGGAAGGGCGGCTCGTCCGCCTCGATGAGGGGCTTGCGCGCAGCAGACCTGGGCGCGGCCGTTTTTCGCTTGATGGCGCTCATGGGCTCAGCCGATCCGGACGGCGAAGAGGCGCTCGCCGTATTCCACGGGCTGGCCGTTCTCCACCAGCACCCGCACCACTTCCCCGGCCGTGTCGCACTCGATCTCGTTCATGAGCTTCATGGCCTCGACGACGCAGAGGGTCTGGCCCGGCTTCACAAGATCGCCCACCTGCACGTAGGGCGAGGCGTTGGGGCTGGGCGCCCGGTAGAAGGTCCCGACGATGGGGCTGGTGATGTAGTGGACGCCGGGTTCGTCCGCCGGCATGCCCGGCGCTTCCGAGACCGGAGCCACCACCGTCTGGGTGGGCATCGAGGAGACGGGCGCAGGCGCCGCGACCATCACCGGAGCCGCGACAGGATGGGTGACCCCATCCTTGCGGATGCGGAACTTCACGCTCCCGGACTCGAACTCGAACTCGTGGATCTGTTCCTTGGCGACCAGGGAGATGAGGGCCTTCACATCCTCCAGCCCGATGGGTGCGGAGGCAGGAACCGCCTTGATCGCGGGGGATTTCTTCGCTGTGGTCATGCAAGACTCCGATCAGTCCTCGCCGGTCGGCAGAGGCTCGTCGTGGATTTCCAGGGGTGCCTGGCCGTGCTTCTTCGACCGTCCCTTGGGGCCGGTCTCCTCGGGCCTGAACTCCCGGCTGGCGGCATCCAGGATTCCGTTCACGAACTGGGTGCCCTCCTGGTCGCTGAATTCCTTCACGATCTCCAGGGCCTCGTTGATGATGATGGGGAACGGGATGTCCTTGAGGTACATCAGCTCGTAGATGCCCAACCGGAGCAGGTTGCGATCCACGGCGGCCATGCGGTGGATCTTCCAGTGCTCAGCAAAGCGGGCCAGCACGGCGTCGATCTCCTCCAGGTGGCCGTGCACGCCGTCCACCAGCCGGCGGGCGTAGTAGAAGGCATCGCGGTTCAGGTCCTGGATCGCATTGAAGCCCGCGAAGACCTCGTCCGGCGCATAGGCCGTCAGATCCATCGCGTAGAGCATCTGGAGGGCATACTCGCGCCCCCGGCGGCGAACGCCCATTACTTGCCGCCCTTTCCGGTCTTCAGGTTGTGGAAGAGGTCCACCATCTCGATCATGGACTGGGCCGCCTCCCAGCCCTTGTTGCCCATCTTGGTGCCGGCGCGGTCGATGGCCTGCTCCACGGTGTCCGTGGTCAGCACGCCGAAGATGACCGGCACGCCGGTGTCGAGGCCCACCAGGGCCGTGCCCTTGGTGACCTCGCCCGCGATCATGTCGAAGTGGGGGGTGCCCCCCCGGATGACGGCGCCGAGCACCACCACACCGGCATACTTGCCCGACTGGGCGGCCTTCTTGGCCACCTGGGGCAACTCGAAGGAGCCAGGCACCTTGTAGTGGTCGATCTGGGCCTCGCTTCCCCCGTGCCGGATGACGCAGTCCACAGCCCCGCCCACCAGGCGATCGACCACGAACTCGTTGAAGCGGGCGGACACGAAGGCGAACCGGTCGCCCTTGTCCACACGAAGCTGGCCCTCAAAGATCTGCATGGGAACCCCCCGAGAGGTGGTTGTTGAACCGAAAACTCTAGCACGAAGCGGGGTTCAGGCGAAGCTGGTCCATCGGAGCGGCGCCCCGGCTGCTTCTGCTACCATGAACGGCAGCTGCGCCATAACAACCCGGGTTTCGCCCCTTGCGCCTCGCGGTCCTTGGAGCCGCAGTCCTCCGCGCGGAGTGCCATGCAGATGCTGGATATGGTCCTGATCCTCTCGGCTCTCGGCTGCTGGCTGGCAGCTGCGGTGTCCCCCCTGCTGCCTGGAACGGACGAGCGGCCCTACCTGGGACTCGGCTGGATGGGCGCTGCCCTGGCCATCGCAGCCAGTCTCCATGTGCTGGTCGTGGGTCATCCTTCCGCCCTCGAGTTCAGCTTCTGGAAGGTGCCAGCCCGGATCGAAGTGGATGCCCTCTCCGCGGCCTTCCTCCTGCCCCTCCATCTCGTGGCCGGGCTTGGCATCGCCTACGGGCGGGAATACTGGCCCCTGCGGCCGACCAAGGAGGGGAAAAGGGGCACTGGGCGCCCGCTGCGCGCATTCTATGCGCTCCTGGCGGCCTCCCTGACCCTGGTGTTCACGGCCCGTCAAGGCATCCTGTTCCTCATGGCCTGGGAAGTCATGGCCCTGGCGGCCTTCCTGCTCATCGGCACGGACCATGAGCGGCCGGAAGTCCAACGGGCCTCCTGGGTCTACCTGATGTGCACCCACACCGGCACCCTGCTGCTGATCGCCGCGGTGGCGCTCCTGGCCCACCGCAGCGGAGGCCTGCTCTGGATCCCCCTCGTGGACGTTCAGGCCTCCTCCCTGGACGCCCCCATCCTGGTCCTGGCCCTCCTCGGGTTCGGTTTCAAGGCGGGTTTCCTGCCGCTCCACTTCTGGCTGCCCGAGGCCCACGCCTGGGCACCCAGCCACGTTTCCGCCATCCTCTCCGGCGTGATGCTGAAAGCGGGCATCTATGGACTCATCCGGTTCTCCACCCTCATCCCGGCGGTACCTTCCTTCCTTGGCGGCGTGGTACTGACCCTGGGTGCCGTGACGGCCGTCTTCGGCGTCATCAGTGCCCTGGCCCAGAGCGACTACAAGCGTCTGCTGGCCTATTCGAGCATCGAGAACATCGGCATCATCGGCATCGGGCTCGGCCTGGGCTGGACCGGCCGGACCATGCACGATCCCTGGCTGACGGCTCTCGGCTTCGCCGGCGCCATCTTCCATGTCTGGAACCACTCGATCTTCAAGGGCCTCCTGTTCCTGGGAGCGGGATCCCTGCTGCACGCCACGGGCACCCGCCAGATCGAGGCGCTGGGCGGAGTGGCGAAGCGGATGCCCCGCACCGCCCTGGTGCTCCTT
>CAYZND010000247.1:0-5616 GCA_964479495.1 uncultured Mesoterricola sp. | reverse complement strand
CCTGAGGCCTCACCTCAAGGGCATCCGGCCGACAGTCCTTGTGGTGGGAGGCTGGCTCGACGCCGAGAACCTCTTTGGTTCGCTGCAGCTCTTCAGGACCTTGACGAAGCAGAGCCCGGCGACGCGCGTCCACTTGGTCATGGGGCCGTGGTTCCACGGAGCCTGGTCGACCGATACCGGAGAGCAGCTCGGGGCCATCGCCTTCGGAGGCCGAACCTCCGAGTTCTTCCAGGATGAGGTGGAGTTTCCCTTCTTCATGCATCTCCTCAAGGGGCGGCCGGATCCGAAGCTGCCCCGGGCGCTGGTGTTCGAGACCGGCGTCAACCGATGGGAGCGCTTCGAGGACTGGCCGCCCAAGGCGGTCCATCCGACACGGGTTTACTTCCAAGCGGGAGGCCGGCTCGGGTTTGCCGTGCCTCGCGAGACGGAAGCCTTCGATGAATACACCAGCGATCCCTCGCATCCGGTGCCCTCCTTCGAGGAGCTGAACATCCGGATGCCCCGGGACTACATGACGGCGGACCAGCGCTTCCTGGCAGGCCGCCCGGATGTCCTCACCTATCGATCGGCACCCCTGGAGCAGGACCTGGTGGTGGCAGGACCCATCCGGGTCCACCTGAATGTGAGCACGACGGGGACGGATGCGGACTGGGTGGTGAAGGTGATCGATGAGCACCCGTCCAGCGAGGCCGGAGGGTTGGCGGGCTACCAGCAGCTCCTGCGGGGCGAGGTGCTGAGGGGGAAGTTCCGCAACAATTTGGCGAAGCCGGAGCCCTTCCTCCCTGGGCAGCCCACGACGGTGGCTTGGGTGCTCAACGACATCTACCACGCCTTCCGCCGAGGGCATCGGCTGACCGTGCAGGTCCAGAGCAGCTGGTTCCCGCTCATGGACCGGAATCCCCAATCCTTCGTGGACATCTATCATGCGAAGGTTGAGGACTTCAAGCCTGCGAGACAGCGGATCCACCGTTCAGCCGCGCTGGCGTCCTACCTTGAATTGCCGGTGCTGGAACCCTGACCAGGTTTCACGCATCCGCATAGGCTGAAAGGCGGGTGAACCATGAAGCAGAACACCCTCCTCATGGGGCTGGCATGCCTTGGTGCGATCCTGATCGGCATCCAGTTCATCCCGTAGAGCGGACCAACCCACCCGTCGAGTTGGACATGCCAGCACCAGCCGAGGTCTAGGCGATCCTGAAAGCTGTCTGCCACGAAGGCCACTCCAACGAGACGGTCTGGCCTTATAACAGCAAGGTTGCCCCGTCTCCTGGCTAGTCGCGTCCGAATCCAGGATGTCAAGGGACCGGTCCGATCCTCACTTTCCCCTCAGGAATCGCCACTGGGTCTGCTCCGTGAGGATCCCCGCCAGGATCACCAAACAGCCCAGGAGCACCTTGGCGGTAAGCTGTTCATGCAGGTAGAGCACGGCAAAGATGCCACCGAAGGCCGTCTCGAGCGTGAGGATCAGGGCCGTGCGCGTGGAGGACAGATACCGCTGGGCGAGGTTCTGGATGGCGAAGGCGATGACGGTGGTGAAGACCACCAGATAGGTCACGGCCTTCCAAAGCTTGGGTGTCATCTCGAAGCGGAAGGACTCGAAGGTGCCTGTGAGGGCGATGAAACAGAGGGAGGCCACCGCGAACTGCACGAGGGTCGAGGCGATGGGATCCACATCCTTTCCCAGCCGCTCGATGGCCACCATGTGGCCGGCGTAGGCCAGGGAGCAGAGGATCGACAGCATGTCGCCTTGGTTGATGGTGAAGGTGCGGTCCAGGGTGAGGATGGCGATGCCGGCCGTGGCCACCAGCGCCCCGGCCACGGCGTAGCCACCGGGTCTCTGGCCGCTGACGATCCAGGCCAGGAAGGGCACGAAGATGACGCAGGCCCCTACCAGGAAGGACTGGTTCGAGGCCGTGGTGTGGCGGATCCCAAGGATCAAGGCCACGAAGGCCGCCGTCAGGAAGAGGCCGATGACCAGGCTCTTCCCGAGCTGCCGGGCCGACAGACGCCGCAGGCGGGGACCGAAAAGCGCGCCCAGGAGGAGCGTGGACAGCCCGAACCGGAGCGACATCAGCGTGAAGGGGGGGATCGTCTCGATGATGTCCTTGATGACCGCGAAGCTCGTGCCCCAGCAGAGCGCCACCAAGCCCAGGGCGAGGGAGGCGAAAAGGACCTTCCGGTCCCGGGTCGGGGCGGGGTTCATGGACATCCTGCAAAGAAGCGGAACTCTGGATTCTAGATGATCTGGCAGAATCAGCACATGACACCCCTTTTGGCCCTCCGGAAATGCCCTGGTCGCTGGCCCGCAGCCCTCCTCATGGCGGTCCTGTCCCTGCCCCTGGCGGCCTCCCACGCCTTCTCCCAGTTCGGGGACATCAAGTACCCCCCCGGGTTCCACCACTTCGAGTGGACCAACCCGGACGCGCCCAAGGGGGGGGAACTGGCCCTGATTCCCTCCTGGCGCGTGGCCTACTTCGACAAGTACAACCCTTTCACGCTCAAGGGCACCCCCGCCCCCGGCATCGGTCTGGTTTTCGACACCCTGCTCACCGGCACCATGGATGAGCCGACCACGGCCTATGGTCTGTTGGCCGAGGACGTGGCCGTCGCCCCGGATCGACTCTCGGCAACCTTCCGTCTCAACCCCGCGGCCCGATTCCACGACGGCAAGCCCGTCCTGGCTGCGGATGTGAAGTACAGCTTCGACACCCTCAACAGTGCGATGGCGCACCCCGCCTATCGCCAGGCCTTTGCCGACGTGAAGGGGGCCGTGGTGCTCGGCGAGCGCCTGATCCGCTTCGATTTCAAGACGCCATCCCTGGAGCTTCCGATCGTGGTGGGCACGTTTTCGGTCTTCAGTTCGGCCTGGGGGAAAGGCAAGCCCTTCGACAAGGTCGTCAACGATGTCCCCATCGGCAGCGGTCCCTATCGCATCGGTCCCGTCCGCTTCGGCAAGGATATCACCTACGTGCGCGACCCCAATTACTGGGCGCGGGACCTCAACGTGCGCCGCGGCATCTACAACTTCGATCGGGTGACCTACCGGATGTACAAGGACGACACCGCGAAGACGGAAGCCTTCAAGGCCGGCGAGTTCGACTACATCCAGGTGGGGACGGCCCGGGCCTGGGCGCGCACCTATGTGGGGAAGAAGTTCGATTCCGGCGAACTGGTGCGGCGCGAGGTGCCCACTCACAACGCGGGTACTTTCGCGGCCTGGTATCTCAACACCCGTCGCCCTAAGTTTGCCGATCCACGGGTGCGCCGCGCCATCGCGCTGGCCCAGGACTTCGAGTGGATGAACCGGCGGCTCTTCTACAGCTCCTACCGGCGCACGCAGAGCTGGTTTCCCACCAGTGATTTCGAAGCCAAGGGCCTTCCGGGTTCGGATGAGCTGGCCGTGCTGGGACCCTTGCGTGGCCTGCTGAAGCCCGAGGTCTTCACCCAGGCGGTGCCGGAGTTCCCTTCCACGGATCCGCCCAACAGTCTGCGAAACAACCTGCGCCAAGCCCGGGAACTCCTGGCGGCGGCAGGCTGGCGCTATCGCGATGGGGCCCTGCGCAACGCACAGGGAGAGCCCTTCACGCTGGAGTTCCTGGATAGTCAGGGAGACTTGGAAAGGATCATGACCCCCTACCTTCAGGCCCTGTCCAAGCTGGGGATCCAGGCGACCTTCCGGGTGGTGGATTTCGCTTTGCTTGAACGGCGCTTCGCGAGCTACGACTTCGATGCCGCCTCCCTCAACATTCCGGGGAGCGAGGCCCCGGGCGCAGATCTCAGGAGCAGGCTCACGAGCACCGCCGCTGAGACGGAGGAAGCATACAACTTCGCCGGCATCCGCGACCCGGCGGTGGATCGGATGGTGGAACTGGTGATCGCCGCCAAGACGCGGCCCGACCTGGTGGCCCGGCTGCGGGCGCTGGATCGCGTGCTGCGCCACGGCTTCTACGTGGTCCCGAACTGGCACAGCAACACCTTTCGCATCGCCTACCGCGGAGGCAAGTTCGAGCAGCCCAAGGTCCTCCCTCTCTACTACCAGCCCGAGGACTGGGTGGTGTCCACCTGG
Organism: uncultured Mesoterricola sp.; assembly: GCA_964479495.1. GTDB lineage: Bacteria > Acidobacteriota > Holophagae > Holophagales > Holophagaceae > UBA1801. Next base: position 1,550 of record CAYZND010000247.1, on the reverse strand, counting down.
TGGGCCCGTCATCCATAGGAGGTCGACCCTGTGTGGACCTACATATTGAAGCGCCTGCTGCTGATGATTCCCACGCTGGTCGGGATCGTCACCATCACCTTTGTGGTCACTCAGTTCGTGCCCGGAGGGCCCGTGGAGCAGCTGGTCTCCCAGCTTCGGGGGCGCGGTGCAAGCGTCGAAGCGGGGACCGCGAGTTCGCAAGGGACGTACCGGGGACGGCAGGGGGTTGACGCGGCCAGGGTCGAGGAGATCAAGAAGCTCTATGGCTTCGACAAGCCAGCCGCCCAGCGATACATCCAGATGCTGGGACAGTTCGCCCGGCTGGATCTGGGGCGGAGCTTTTTCCAGGACAAGACGGTCTGGCAGCTGATCCGCGAGAAGCTTCCGGTCTCCATCAGCCTGGGACTTTGGACCTTCCTGCTCACCTACCTGATCTCGGTGCCGCTGGGCATTCTCAAGGCGGTCCGTTCCGGCACCCGGTTCGACATCAGCACCACGCTCGTGGTGCTGGCTGGCTACGCGGTGCCGGCCTTCGTGGTGGGGGTGCTGCTGATCGTGCTCTTCGCCGGCGGGACCTTCCTGCAGTGGTTCCCCCTTCGGGGGCTCACCTCCAGCGAGTGGGCGCAGTTTACGCTGTGGCACAAGGTGACCGACTACCTCTGGCACATCGCCATGCCGGTCATCGCCATGACGCTGGGCAGCTTTGCGGTCATCACCATCATGACCAAGAACTCGGTGCTGGAAGAGATCCACAAGCAGTACGTGCTCACGGCCCGCGCCAAGGGAGTGGGTGAGCGTCACGTGCTCTGGCGCCACGTCTTCCGCAACGCGCTGATCCCCATCATGACGGGCTTCCCGGCGGCCTTCGTGGGCGCCTTCTTCAGCGGTTCACTGCTGATCGAGACCCTGTTTTCCCTCGATGGGCTGGGGCTGCTTTCCTACGACTCCGTGGTCCGGCGCGACTACCCCGTGGTGCTCGGCACCCTCTTCTTCTTCACGCTCATCGGCCTGGTGACCAAGCTGATTCGCGACCTAGCCTACCTTTGGGTGGATCCGCGGGTGAAGTATGACTGAGCGCCCCTCCCAGACTCCCTGGCGGCGGGCCTGGCGTCGGTTCAAGACGAACCGGCTGGGCTATCGCTGCCTGCAGGTATTCCTGATGCTCTTCGTGCTGAGCCTGCTGGCGGAGGGGATCTCCAACGATCGTCCGCTGCTTGTGCGATACGAGGGCCGATGGTACGTGCCCGTCCTGCGGACCTATCCGGAGACCACCTTCGGCGGAGACTTCGAGACCCCCGCGGACTACCTGGATCCCTTCATCCAGACCCAGCTCGCGAAGTCCGACAACCTGGCTATCTTCCCCCTCAACCGCTACCATCACCGCACCATCAACTACTTTGCCGTGGCCTCCGACCCGGCTCCGCCCAACCTGCAGAACTGGCTCGGCACCGACAACCGGGGCCGAGATGTGCTGGCCCGGGCGATCTACGGGTTCCGGCTTTCGGTCCTCTTCGCGCTGGCGGTGACCGCGGTCTGCACCGTGATGGGCG
>CAYZND010000246.1:3238-5620 GCA_964479495.1 uncultured Mesoterricola sp. | reverse complement strand
CTGCAGGTGAGCTCGGCGCGTGGTGCCGGGGATGGGCACGATGTCCTGGCCCTGGCCTGGGTGCTGGCCCAGGGCCAGCTGGGAGGCCTTCACGCCCTTGTTCTCGGCGAGCTCGGTGATGCGGTCCACCAGCTGCAGGTTCTTCTGGAAGTTCTCACCCTGGAAGCGGGGCGAGTTGCGCCGGTAGTCCTGGGCATCCAGGTCCTCGAAGGTCCGGAAGCGACCGGTCAGGAAGCCCCGTCCCAGGGGGCTGTAGGCCACGAAGCCGATGCCCAGCTCCCGGACGGTGGGCAGGATCTCGTCCTCCGGGTCCCGGGTCCAGAGGCTGTATTCCGTCTGGAGGGCGGTGATGGGGTGCACCGCACAGGCGCGGCGCAGGGTGGCAGGCGAGGCTTCCGAGAGGCCCAGGTGGCGAACCTTGCCGGCCTGCACGAGATCGGCCATGGCGCCCACGGTGTCCTCGATGGGCACCGTGCGGTCCACCCGGTGCTGGTAGTAGAGGTCGATGTGGTCGACGCCCAGGCGCTTCAGGGAGGCATCACAGCTGGCTTTGACGTAGTCGGGCCGGCCGCACACGCCCCGGAAGCTGCCATCCTCGCCGCGCATGAGGGCGAACTTGGTGGCGAGCACGAGCTGGTCCCGGCGGCCCTTGATGGCGCGGCCCACCAGCTCCTCGTTCCTGAAGGGGCCGTACATGTCCGCGGTGTCGAGGAAGTCCAAGCCCTGTTCCAGGGCCAGGTGGATCGTGGCGATGGACTCTTCTTCCGTCGCTCCCGCGTAGAACTCGCTCATGCCCATGCAACCCAGGCCCAGGGCGGAGACTTCCAGGTTGGAGCTGCCGAGGGTTCGCTTCTTCATGGGATGTCTCCTGTATCTGGACTCGGAGGTTGGAACGAAAGGGGTCCCGGGTCAAGCCGTCCCGGTTCAGCTCGCCGGTGGCGGGCATCCAAGACACAATGGGCCCCGAGGTTTCGATGACTCGCGAAGGGATGCCATCGCAGGAGCGGGGAATGACCGTGCCGGATCCGCGTCGCGGGTGGATTCTGGCTCTCACCTGCGTCGGGGCCTTCATGGCTCCGCTCGACGGCTCCATCGTGGCCGTGGCGCTGCCGAAGATAGGGCCGGCCCTGTCCTTGAGCTACGGAGCCTCCCTGTGGGTGCAGGCTTCCTACCTGCTCACCATGGCCGTACTCCTGATCCCTCTGGGACGGCTGGCAGATCGCCACGGGCGCATGAGGTTCTACCTGGGCGGCATTGCGGTCTTCACCGTGGGCTCCCTGGCGGCGGCCCTGAGTGTCAACGGGTGGACCCTGATCCTGAGCCGGATCCTCCAGGCGGCCGGTGGGGCCCTGTTGAGCGCCACGTCCGCAGCCATCGTGACGGCCGTGTTCCCCCAGGCGGAGCGGGGCAGGGCCTTGGGATTCATTGGTATGTCCGTCTACGCGGGTCTCAGCGTCGGGCCTCCCCTGGGCGGGTTTCTCGTGGACCACTTCGGATGGCCGTGGATCTTCCTGGTCAACCTTCCCGTCGGCGCCCTGGTCTTCACCTGGGGGTGGTTCCTGCGTCCGCCCCGCGAGACGCGCTCCGCGGAGACCGGGACCGATCCCGCAGGGACGGCCCTGCTGGGAGCTTTCCTGCTGAGCCTGCTGATGCCGCTCACCTTCGGCTCCCAGTGGGGCTGGGCGGCGCCCTCCACGCTGCTGCTCCTGGGGGCCGGGGGGCTTTTCGCGGTCGCCCTCCTGGTGGTGGAGACCCGGGTCGCGTCGCCGATGCTGGACCTGGGACTCCTGAGGCGCAACCGGCTCTTCGCCATGGCCAACCTGGCCGCCCTGCTCAGCTACATGGCGCTCTACGGCATCAGCATCCTCACGGCCATCCACCTGCAGCTGGTGCAGGGACTGCCCGCGAAGACCGCCGGCTGGATCCTGCTCTCGCAGCCCCTCATGATGTCCGTCTTGAGTCCCATGGCGGGGCGCCTCAGCGACCGGCTGGGCTCACGTCTGCTGAGCACAGCGGGCATGCTGATCCTGGCCGCGGGTATGGGGCTCCTGGCGCTCATGGGAACCGGACGGGGACTGCCCTTCGTGATGGCGGCCCTGGCTCTGGTCGGTGTCGGCATGGCTGCCTTCAGCGCCCCCAACACCAGTGCCATCATGGGCAGCGTGGAGAAGTACAGGCTCAGTGTGGCGAGCGCCTTCCTGGGCACCATGCGGGTCATGGGCCAGGCTTTGAGCATCGCCATCCTGGGAGGCATCGCCTCCAGCCGGCTCAGCGCCTCCGAGTGGCAGCAGCTCATCAGCAGGCATGGCTCCCTCCAGGCGACCGATGGCTACTCGTGGGGTTATTCGGCCGCCATGGCGGCCGAATAACCCCACGAGTAGC
>CAYZND010000246.1:0-3228 GCA_964479495.1 uncultured Mesoterricola sp. | reverse complement strand
CCATGCTGGCCGGGGCGCTGCTGGCCTTCCTCGGTGCTTGGGCGTCCCTCACCCGAGGAACCCAGGGGGAGACCTCCGCTCGGTGAGTCGCCGCCAGTGGGCTGGGGACGCGTTCTCGGGAGTCCCCATGGGGAACCTCCGGGCGTCGGCCATGGTGCGTCTCAAGGCCGTGGCGCACCGAGTGGGAGTGCCATTCCTCCCAACGTCACGCGGATCTTCGAGGTCGAGCCGCTGGAGGTCACGAAGTCCCGGAGGGATAGTGCTCCGCGATCCAGCGCTCGAACCGCGCGAACATGTCCGCATCGGACACCGTGTTGTCGGCGATCAGCTCGGTTCCATGCACGATGCGGATGTGCGCCTCCAGGGACTCTGGCGCCTTCCTGGGCTCCCCCCTGCGGGAGGCATCCGCCATGCATGCCTGGGCGTTGGCCCAGGCTTCCTCCACGGAGAGATTGCACTCGTCCGCCAGGTACTTGCCGGTGAAGGCTTCGCCCGTGAGGCTGGCCAGCGTTTCGTGATGGCTCACGCTGTTGCCCGGTGCCCAGTAGTGCTTGGCCAGCAGGGGGCCGATGGCCGGATTGTCCGTCAGGTATCCCTGGGTGCGCAGGAAGAACGCCCGGGTCTGGAACACGGCCATCTCCGCCAGCAGGTAGCCGTGGAAGGAGGCCGCGGACTCCTGGTTCAGCAGGTGTGGGATGGACACCAGGGGGCGGGGGCTCGGCACGCCAAGGATCCGCTGCTCGCAGGCGCGGGCCAGAGCAAGGACGTTTTCCGGTGTCCGCTCCACATCGGGCAGGCGATAGAGGGCCTGCTCGAAGTAGGGGACCATCAGGATCATCCGTTCCTCGTAGGCGCGGAAGGGCTGGATGGTCGTCAGCTGCTTGCGGATCAGGTCATCGGGGATGGTCCGTCCGTCCAGCGTCCTGGCATAGCGCTTCAGCCAGTCGGCATCGTTGAGCAGGTTGTCGCAGAACATGGACTGCGTCTCGGCGCAGGCCATGGAGGTGGGCGGGTACTCCTGGGAGAAGCAGGGGGCATTCTGGGTGACGTTGGCGAAGTGGGCGGCGTGCCCGCCCTCGTGGAACAGCGTACCCAGGGCTCGGACGCCGCTGCCGATCTGATCCGGCTTGCCTTCGGAGGTGAAGTTGATCTGCGGTGTGTTCCAGCGACCGTCCGCGTCCCAGAAGGCCGGGACGGGGCCGTGGCAGAACCCGTTCTGGTACTTGCCCTTCCGCTCGAAGAGGTCCAGCTGCATCAGGGCTCCCCGGAAGGTGATGCCCAGGCGCCGGAAGCTCTCCACCCAGCGCTCCAGGCTCTTGGCGAAGGGCAGGTAGGGATCCATCTCGCGGGTCACATCCCCCGCCATGTGGAAGCGCAGGTTGTGAGGCTCGATGGCCGAGGGACCCTTCTGGGTCACCAGCCGGTCCAGGGCGGCCTGGTGGGTCCCCCGCGTGCGGGCTTCGAAGTCATCCAGGATGGCGAAGAGCTGGCTTGGGCTCATCCGCTCGTTCTGCCGGACCTTGTAGTCGAAGTAGTCTTCGAATCCCAGGCTGCGGGCCAGCTCGTTCCGCTTCGCCACGATCCCGAGGAAGCCGTTGGCCAGGACCCAGTGCTCCAGCTCGCGCAGGGCGTCATGGGAGGACTTGCGTGCGGTCTCGTCGCGGTTCGTGCCCAGGTTGGTGCTCAGCATGCCCAGGGAGGCCTCTTCCCGCTCGCACCGCTCATTGAGGTGGGTCATGGTGAAATGCTGGCGCTTGGCGAACAGCTCCGCTTCGAGCTCGATGAGCTCGTTCATGCAGCGGCGGGCCTCCTCGCTGTCGAGGATATGGCACTCGAAGAGGGCGAGCCACCCCTTCAGCCCATGGCGCAGAGCGTCCCGTTCGTCGTTCGCAGGCTCCCGCTCCAGGCGGGCGAGGTGGGCGCGGACCTCACCCAGTCGAGTGGCATCGGACAGGAAGGCCTTGAAGGCCTGCTCTGCCTTGGCAAAGCCCGCATGGTCGTCGCTGATGCCCATGTAGGTGTCCCAGAACAGGTCCTCCTTGGTCCTGTGGACGCGAAGGTAGTCCTGGTTGAGCTGCTGGAAGAAGGCGCGGGTCTCGCTCATGGAACCTTCGATGTCACAGGGATGTGTTGAGTTTCTGCTGCACGCTGGCCACCTTGTCGGCCATGCGCTGGGGCCGGTCCGAGCGGGTGCCGAGCTTGATGTCCGTGTGGATGCGGGGGACGCCCATGCCATGAAGCGCTTCGTGGCAGCGCCGGATGGCTGCCATCACCTCGTCCCACTCGCCTTCCACGTTGGTGCCGTTGGCGTGCAGCTCATGGTGGAGACCTGCTTCGTTCAGGATCTGCTCCACGCGTGCGATGTAGGGGGAGAGGGAGAGACCTGCTCCCACGGGAACCACCGTGAAATCGACGATGACATGCATGGGTGAAACCTCGTGAATCGTTTCCACTATGGCAGCCTCAGGCCCCCTGGGCCCGCTGCCGTGTCTCTTCGTCAAGCACCTGCCGGAGGGCCGAGAACACAGGGTGTGCAGCCATCTGAGCCTGCCCGTAGGACAGGTTGAAGGCATAGTCGAAATCCTCGGGGTTCCGCCCCTGGTTGTGCTGGATGATCGTCTCCAGCTTGTCGAGCCCCTTCACCAGCCGGGCTTCGGGCGATGATGCGTTCTCGTACTCGTCCCACAAGGCCAGGAAGTGCGTGGCCTGGGACTGGGGCAGCGAGCGGAGGAGGTGCATCAGGTCGCGGCGCTCCTGCTGCGACTTGTCCGGGAACCGGCTCTGCTCGACGGCGGGGACGTCCCCGTGGATGGCCTCGCCCAGGTCGTGGATCACGCAGATCTTCAGGAGCTTGGCGATGTCCGTGCCCCCGAACTCCGGCTCCAGGACCATCGCGAGGAGACAGAGCCGCCAGGTGTGCTCCGCCGTGCTCTCCTGCCGCCCGTTGGAGGCGTGGGCGCTCCGCAGGACCGTCTTCAGCTGCTCCGCTTCGCGGATGAAGGTGAGCAGGTTCTTCAGGTCGTCTTTGTTCATCCGTGAACCGCCGGGGAAACACCGGGCCATCCACGGGCCCGGGCAGACCAGCATAGTCGATCCGCCCCCGGCGATCACCTGCCGATCCGAATCCGTTGATTGCTAAGGTCCTGTATTTGAACAATTCCCATAAGGAAGGGCCGATCTGGTACGGCCCTTCCTTATGGGAATTGTTCAAATACAGGACCTTAGCAA